>NZ_DICZ01000027.1:4260-83472 GCF_002417895.1 Lactobacillus sp. UBA5813 | reverse complement strand
TTGTCCCAATTCCATTTTGATGTAAACTAACTGCTTTTAATTTTGTTTCAACTGAATATTTGACCATAGTAACACCCCCAGATTTGATTTTCGTCCAACTCTGGGGGTGAACTTCAAGAAATTAATCTACTGGCACTTTTATATTAGAAATTATTTTTTACTTGGTACCTGGGCGCTTCTTCTTTTCAACTTTCTTGCCCATCGTCATGTTGTCGTTGTAACCCCATACCCAAGTTACGATAAAGGCAACGACGATTGATACGGCACTGGCAATTAAGAAAGCGTAGAAGCTATTTAAATTAGTTGGATTCTTAGGATCAAAGAAACTTGAGAAACCAATCAAACCGCCAGTGAAGCCAAACATTGTTCCATGCATCAATCCAGTTACAAGACCACCAAATGCTGAACCAATACAGCCTGAAGCGAAGACTTTCTTGTATCTTAAGTTGATACCATAAATAGCTGGTTCAGTAACACCGCAGAATGCTGAAATAGCTGCGGCAATACCTAATTCTTTCATATCAGCCTTCTTAGATTTAATGGCAACTGCCAAAACAGCAGCACCTTGAGCGATCATAGTTGAGCAAATAATAGCGTTTAATGCACTTTGACCAGTACCTGCAATTTGTTGAGCAACCAAAGGTACGACACCCCAGTGAAGACCGAAGATAACTAATATTTGATAGAAGGCACCGATTACCAAGCCACCGATCCAGCCTGAAGCAGATACCAACCAATTAATGAAGACAGCGATTCCGTTGGCTGCACCTTGAATAACTGGTCCTGTGATTACTAAAGTGATGGTTGAAACAACAAGAATAGTAATTAATGGTACGAAAATCATTTGCAAGTATGCAGGCAATATCCTTTTAAGCCAATCTTCGCATTTAGCAGCAAGCCATGCAGCTAAAATCATTGGGAAAATTGAGTAACTATATTTCAGGAATTGGAAATTCCAAGAACCCAAGCTGAACATGGTCTTAAATTCGGCTCCCCAGGTAACCATTTGCGGATAGGTAAGGAAACCACCAATGACAGCAGCGATAATTGGATCACTGTTTAATCTTTTAGCAGCGGAGAAACCAACAATCACTGGCAGGAAGAAGAATGCCGAATCAGCCATTGCACTAACAGTAATATAAACCGGGCTTTTAACGTTAAGCAAAGAACCAAGTTGTGGCAATGTTAATAATGCCAACAATCCCTTGATAATACCTGAAGCAGCAATTACCCCAATTACTGGACTCATTGAACCAGTAATGAAACCAATCAAATTGCCGAATGCTTTTGAAACAGGGTTGCGATTGTCATTTTCATTAGTTGTTGGAGCAGGGTTATCGCTTAGTCCTGGCAACTGTTTCATGACGGCATCGAAGACATTGGTAACTTCATTTCCAATAACAACTTGATATTGACCACCAGCATGCATGACATCCAAAATTCCGCGTTGATTCTTGAGGACATCATCATTGGCCTTGCTTTCATCTTTTAAGTAGAAACGCAGACGGGTAATACAGTGAATTAAATTGTTGATGTTGTCTTTGCCACCAACATTTTTGATGATAAAGCTTGCCAGCTCATCATAAGAAAGCTTTTTGTCTGAAGTATCTTCGCCGGCTTCTTTCAAGTAAGCGTGAGCGACGATATCACCGGTTTTTGTCGGACCTTCTTCAACGTCTAAACCGTCGATTTTATCATTAGAGTTGGTAATTAATACCATGATGGTGGTATCTAAATTCTTACCTTTAATAAAATCAAGATCCATTGTGGCAATATCTTGACCAGCTTCAACGCTAGCCCCATCTTTAATCAAAATTTCAAATGGTTCGCCTTTAAGTCCAACAGTATCAACACCCATGTGAACTAATACTTCAAGTCCGTCATTAGTAGTAATTCCAATTGAGTGCTTGGTTTCCGCAATCATGGAAATCTTACCACTAACTGGTGCCACAACTTCACCATCTGATGGGGTAAGGCCAAAACCTTGTCCCATTGTTCCTTTACTAAAAATTGGATCACTAGTCTTGCTCAAAGCAATAACTTTACCGTTTGCAGGAGCAAGAATTGCAGTTTCGTTATTCTTTTTCATAGCTTTTTTTCTCCTCTAAAGCGTTTACATTCAATTCACCAATTATAATAAACTTGTCTATACAAGTTGTCAACATATTTTTTGAAAGAGATTACATAAGCATATCTATAGCATTTAAATATTATCTTTACTTGTCTAGACAACGATGATATATTTAAAATGATTTGAGAAAGGAAAGATTGAAATGGCTAAATCAAAATCCGATTTGATTGCGCAAGATATTGCATCTAAGATTCAGCACGGACAATTTAAAGCCGGTGACTTTTTGCCAAGCGAAAATGATCTGACAACCTTATATGGCAGTTCGCGGGAAACGGTGCGCAAAGCATTGCAGCAATTAGATTCAGTAGGTATAATCCAAAAAATAAGGGGAAGGGGATCAATCGTTTTAAATATTGATCGTTATTCCTTCCCAATTTCTGGAATCACAAGCTTTCAAGAATTAAATAAGTCGCTGGGCATGCATGCAGAAACGCAAGTCTTAACTTTGAAAAAAATGCATGATTTGCCTGCCTTGTTTAAGAAAAAATTTCCTGAACAAAAAAAGCAAGCGGGAATTTATCTCGAAAGACTGCGTTTAATTGATGATCAGCCAGTTGTTCTTGATTGCGACTATTTATTCAACCCACCAATTGAAGATTTGCCAAGAGAAGCTGCGGAGAATTCAATTTATGATTATATTGAGAATAAATTGAAGTTGGATATCTCTTATGCGAGAAAGGTGATTACTGTTGAAAAAATTGATCATGAAATGCAAAAGAAATTGTGTTTGGAAGATCGTTTGGCTGTTTTAATTGCTAGTCACAACTTCTTGGGGGATACCACGCTATTTCAGTTGACATTATCTTTCCATAATCCTCAGAAATTTAAATTTGTAGATTTTGCTCGAAGACAAAAAATTAAGCTATAAGGAGAAAAAAGATGACAGATTTAAATAAGAAAGTAATCTATCAAATTTATACCAAGTCATTCTATGATTCTAATGGTGACGGTATTGGCGATATTCCAGGAATTATTTCAAAAATTGATTATATCAAGAAACTCAATGTGGATATGATTTGGTTCAACCCATTTTTTGTGTCGCCACAAAGAGATAACGGTTATGATATTGCCAACTATTATGAAATCGATCCTAGATTTGGAACGATGGAGGATTTTGAAAAACTGGTCAAAAAACTCAAGGAAATCCATATTGGCGTGATGCTTGATATGGTGCTTAATCATTGTTCTACTGATAATGAATGGTTTCAAAAAGCCTTGGCTGGTGATGAAAAATACCGTAAGTTCTTCTATTTGAGAAAAGGAAAGGCTGATGGCAGTCTTCCTAATAACTGGCAGAGCAAATTTGGTGGACCTGCTTGGGCAAAATTTGGCGATACTGATTACTACTATTTGCATCTTTATGATCCATCACAAGCTGATCTTGATTGGCATAATCCAGAAGTTAGAAAAGAACTGTTTAAAGTTGTCAATTTTTGGCGGTCAAAAGGCGTGCAAGGCTTTAGATTTGACGTTATCAATGTTATTGGTAAAGCAGAAAAACTAGTTGACTCAACGGATCCAATTGAAGAAAAGAAGCTTTATACTGATACGCCCGTAGTTCATAAGTATCTAAAAGAGATGAATGCTGCAAGCTTCGGTCAAGATCCTGATAACGTAACTGTAGGCGAAATGTCCTCAACCACTATTCCAAATTCAATTGAATACTCCAAACCTAGTGAGCATGAATTATCTATGGTCTTCACTTTCCATCACTTGAAAGTTGACTATAAAAATGGTGAAAAATGGTCAAAAATGCCATTCGATTTCATGAAATTGAAGCAGTTGTTTACCGATTGGCAAGAGAAGATGGATCAAGGTGGCGGCTGGAATGCGCTGTTTTGGAATAACCATGACCAACCATGGGCTTTAACTCGTTTTGGCGATACAGGCAAATATCGTGAAAAATCTGCAGAAATGCTGGCAACTGCAACCCACTTTATGCGTGGCACTCCTTATATTTACATGGGTGAAGAATTAGGCATGATTGATCCAGATTATTCATCAATGGATGATTATGTTGATGTTGAAGCCAAGAATGCCTTTAAGGAATTAAAAGACAAAGGTTTGAGCGATGAAGAGGCCTTTGAAATTGTGAAAACTAAGGCCAGGGATAATTCACGTGTGCCGATGCATTGGGATAATAGCAAATATGCTGGTTTTAGTCCGGTTAAGCCTTGGCTGATGCCAATGGATCAAGACCGAATCAACGTTAAGGATGAACTTGATCATGGCGAAATCTTTAATTACTATCAAAAATTGATCAAATTACGTAAAGGTGAAAAATTAATTTCTGATGGTCATATCAAGATGTTCTTGAAGGATGACCCACAAATTTTTGCCTATGAAAGATACTTAGATAATAGCGATGAAAAATTGCTCGTGTTCACTAATTTCTATGGCAAGGATCATGAAGCAGAGTTTCCAAAAGAATATCAAAGAAAAGATTATCAGGTATTGCTGAGCAATTATGATCAAAATGGTGAGGTTTTAGGTGAAAAGATTAGCTTAAGACCTTATGAGGCTTTGGCAATCAAGATTAAGCCTGATTTACGAAAGAAATAGATATGTCAAAAAAAGAAGTACTAAGTGAAATTCGAGTTACCCTGGATGTGATTGGTGGCAAGTGGAAGCCTCTAATTTTGCATTATTTAGAAACAGAGGGTACCAAGCACTACAGTGAAATTTTACGTTATCTAGATGGTGCACCTAAGAAGACTCTGACTGCTCAATTAAGAGAGCTGGAAAATGATGGAATTATTTCTCGCAAAGTTATCCCAACGGTTCCCGTGCAAACGGAATACAGCGTGACAGAGCATGGTAAGACGCTTTTCCCGCTGCTTGATATCATGTGTGCCTGGGGTTATCTCAACCAAGATGGCTATGAAATTAAACATGCCACTTGTCCTCCAACCGAAAGGGCGAGAGAAGTAAAGAAAATGCGTTTGCAGAAATTGCAAAACTGGTTTGATGATGATAATTTAGGTGACTGGAAAAAAGAATAAGAGGGTACTCACATGTTCCCTGGGAACAAAAAAGTGCCGTCTTCACAGCCTTTCATAATACTTGTATTATTTGAAGTGTAAAGAATAACAAGTATATTATGAAAGGCTTTTATTATGAAAGAAACAAAATTAGGGAAAACTACTTTAAATATTTCTGCTATGGGTTTGGGTATCATGCGGATGTGTGATAAAACCCCAGAAGAAGCTGCCGCAGCTATTGATACTGCTTACGAAAATGGCATTAATTTTATCGATTCTGCTGACATTTATGGCCAAGGCAAGTCGGAAGAGATTTTTGGTCAAGCATTGAAATTAAGCAAGGTTAAGCGCGAACATCTTTTTATCCAATCAAAGGTTGGAATTGTTGTAAGTCCAGAAAGAAGCCATGACTCAAGAGTTTTTGGTGGCAGATATGAGTTTACTAAAGACTATATTTTGAATGCTGTTGATGGCGTCTTGGATAGAATGGATATAGATTACCTTGACTCACTGCTTCTTCACCGTCCTGATTTTTTGATGGATTTGGAAGGAGTCAAAGAAGCATTTGATATTTTGCAAGCAGAGGGTAAAGTAAGATTCTTCGGTGTTTCTAACTTCAATGTTGAACAATTCAAGATGATGCAAGATGTTGTGAGTCAACCTTTAATGTTTGACCAATTGCAATTTGGATTGATGCACACAGGGATGATTGATACTGGTTTTAATACCAATGTGACAGGAACAGTTGATGCAAACCATGCCCAAGGCTTGATGGAATTCTTAAGAAGAAAGCATGTTACTCTGCAAGCTTGGTCACCATTCCAATATGGTCAATTCGAAGGCACCTTCATTAATAACCCTAAATTCCCAGAATTAAATGATGAATTAGAAAACTTAGCTAATAAATATCAAGTAGGCAAAAATGCAATTGCTGCCGCTTGGATTTTGGCATGGCCTGGTCAAGTACAAATGATCATGGGAACAATGACACCTGCACATATTGCGGATTCCGCAAAGGGTGCTGATATCAAACTGACTCGTCAAGAATGGTATGACTTATACATGGCTGCAGGACATAAATTGCCATAAATAACTAAAAGTTATGGTCTTGCCTATAATCTAAATATTTTCTCTTCAAATCTTTCTGATTTAAAATAAGTAACTGAAAAGAAAAATAGTTGAAAGGGGCTATTTATGAATCAACATCCAGACTTTTTATTAAACAAAATCAATGGTCCAAAAGATTTGAAAAAGTTAAATCTTGATCAAATGAATCAACTGGCCAAAGAAATTCGAACTTTGATTCTTGAAAAAGATGCTGCTGAAGGTGGACACCTTGGACCAGACTTGGGAATTGTTGAAGCTACCATTGCTTATCATTACGTCTTCGACGCACCAAAAGATAAGATCGTTTGGGATGTTTCTCACCAAACTTATCCGCACAAGATGTTGACAGGCAGGGCCCTTGCTTGGCTTGATCCTGATCATTATCAAGATGTAACACCATACAGCAATCCTGACGAAAGCCCATATGATTACTATGCTGTTGGTCATACTTCAACTTCAATTTCGCTTGCTACAGGAATGGCAAAAGCGCGCGATTTAATGGGCAAGCATGAAAATATTATGGCATTAATCGGTGATGGCTCAATGACAGGTGGTATGGCATACGAAGGCTTGAACAACGCCGCCATTGAAAAACACAATCTTGTCGTTGTGGTTAATGACAACCAAATGTCCATTGATGAAAACGTTGGTGGTTTGGTTACCGCTTTAAAGAAATTGCGCGATTCTAATGGTGAAACCAAAGAAAATCCGTTCACTGCAATGGGTTTTGACTACCGCTATGTCGCAGATGGCAACAATATCAAGGATATGATTGATGCTTTCAAAGCTGTTAAAGATGTTGATCATCCAATTTTGCTTCATATTAATACCTTGAAGGGTAAGGGCTATCAACCTGCAATCGATAACGAAGAAGCGCACCACTGGGTAATGCCATTTGACTTGAAAACTGATAAACCAATAAGTCCTGCGCCAGAAGGACCAACTGCAAATTCAGTTGCCCTTGACGAAGTAATTAAACATATTAATAGTGGTGAAAATATTATGGCCATCGATGCCGCTATTTCAGGTGTTTTTGGCCTTGATAAGATCAAAAACGAATATCCTGATCACTACACTGATGTTGGAATTGCGGAACAAGAGTCTGTTGGCTTTGCTGCTGGTGCTGCTAAAGAAGGAGCAATCCCTGTTTTATTTGAGAACTCAACCTTCTTACAACGTGCGTTTGACCAATTATCACACGATGTTGCTGCCAACGATTTGCCTGTTGTCATGATGGTTGCCGGCGGTGGAATTTCTGGTACTTCCAAGACCCACTTAGGAATCTTCGATCAAGTCATGATTTCCAATTTGCCAAACTGGATTTATTTAGCCCCAACAACTTTAAATGAAGAAAAGGCTATGATGGAATGGGCAATTAAGCAGCGCAAGCATCCGGTTGCAATTAAAATGCCGACAAAAGCAGTGCCTGAAGGCAAACAAGTTGAAGCAAATTGTGATGAAATTAAATACCAAGTTAAGAAAGGCAAAGATGTTGCAATTCTTGCTTTGGGTGATTTCTATAGTTTAGGTGAAAAAGTTGCCGACAAGCTTGGTGCTACCTTAGTAAATCCTGTTTCCGCCAATATTTTAGATAAGAACACTTTGGATCAATTAGCCGCTGATCATGAGGTTATCGTAACTTTGGAAGATAATTCTCTTGATGGTGGTTTTGGTGAAAAAGTTGCTAGTTACCTGGGAGCTAAGACCAAGGTATTAAACTTTGGACAAAAACGCGTTTATACTGATCAAATTCCACTCGAACAAATCTATAAAGATAATCATTTAACAGTTGATCAAATTGTAGAAGATATCAAGAATGTTCTCTAAATAATTACAAGATCCCTGACAGGTATTGTCAGGGATTTTTTGTATCTAATAAAACTTTTTCAAAAATACCCTTGTATAAAATAACTTAAGTTATATAATGAAAGCGTCAAGAGGGATAGGATCCCAATAGATAAATTGAATTAGATGATTATAGATATAGAGGTATTTAAAATGAGAAAGTTAGTTAAGATTGTTTCCAGCGTTGTTGTAGCATTAAGTTTCGCAAGTTTGGGTGACCAACAGTAAACGCCGACACGGTTGCGGGTAATTTAACTGATCGAATTTCTAAATATAACTTAACTTTTATTGGCGGAGTTTAAGTTTAATAGGTATTTTAGGTTATGTTTTTTCTCCAAATCCCAACTTATTGCTGCTATTTCGTTTAATTAATGGTACTGCTTTTGTCTTGTGTACTGTCTGCATGGCTACTTGGCTCCATTTGTTTCTATTAACGTCTATCAGATAATTGGCTATCGAATGACCTTGTGCTTATCAGCCACTGCCAATTTGCTGATGATAATTTTAATTCAATTTATTGGCAATCGCGCCAAACCCGTTGTTAACGGAAAGAATAACAAGCATTCCTTTAAGATTATTCAAAAAGATGCTTTGCCGGTAGCTGCAATTATTTGTTTAATGTCAATTCCTTACTTTGCTACTCAAGCAGATATCGTTTCGTATGTAGCAGAAAGACATTTGCATATTTCCGTCGGTTCTTACTTCTTAATTTATGCGATTGTCTTGTTCATTATTAGAATTTCTCTTAAAAGTCTTTTTGATACGGTTCCTTTTGGCAGATGGTTATGGATCTGTAGTTTAGCAACAATTATTTATCTCATTTTACTGGAAATTATGGACAATAATTGGCTGATGGGATTGGCTGCCGCCGGTATGGCTTTAGGGTATGGAATCATGTTTTCAATTGCACAATCTACATCATTAATGCTGGCGCCAATGAGTGAACAGGGCTTGGCTAACTCAACTTTCTATTTAGTTTTGGATATTGGCATGTCGATAGGGCCAATTATTGGCGGCCTTATTGCCGACTACTTACCATTAAGCTGGTTTTATCCCATTATGTTGGTTTTAATTCCATTCATTATTATTTTGTATTTGATTAACGAAGAAAAATTAAATGAAGCAGACATTCGAGAGAATGCCTGCTTTTTGTCTTATAATTAAATCATCAAAATAAAGGAGAAAATAAATGGTAAAACGCTGCTCTTGGGGTAATACTGATGATTTGCTGTATCGTAACTATCACGATCAGGAATGGGGGAAGCTCAACCTAAATGAAAAATATTTATATGAGATGCTGGTCTTAGAAAGTTTTCAGTCAGGATTATCGTGGTCGACGATTCTGCACAAGCGGGAAAATTTTAGAAAAGATTTTGCGGAATTTGATGTAAATAAAGTGGTCCAATTTAATGATGATGATTTTCAAAGATTGATGCAGGATGCAGGAATTATCCGCAATAGGCTGAAGATTAATGCGGCGATTAACAATGCACAAGTTCTTGTTAAATGGTATCATGAAGGTAAAAATTTTGCCGCTTTTTTAACTGAATTTATTCCTAAGCCAATTGATCATCATTTTAAGGCTGAAAGTGATATGCCCGCCAAAGATGAATTATCAACTCAAATTTCAAAAACGATGAAAAAAGCTGGCTTTAAGTTCGTTGGACCAACAACTGTTTATTCCTTCTTACAAGCAGTTGGATTGATTAATGATCATATTGAGGCTTGTGATTTTAGATAAAGTATAAAGCGGTAATTATTTTAACCTACTGTTTTACTTTATTTCATTAAATATTGGCTAGAGTATACTCAAGGTGTTTATAATTTAACTGGTAATATTGTAATCGTTAGATAGAAGACAAAAAATGCTATTAAAACTAGACCATATATCTTACCGAGTTAAAAAGAAGAAAATTCTTCATAATATTTCTTTTTCTTTGAAGAAACACGATTTTTTAACGCTCACAGGCCCATCAGGTTGCGGTAAAAGCACGATTTTGAAATTAGTTGCATCCCTGATTTCCCCCACGACAGGTACGATTTTTTATCAAGATCGGGATATCGCCGAAATTGATCCAATTCAGTATCGCAGAAAAGTTTCATATTGCTTTCAGCAGCCTCTTCTTTTTGGAAAAACAGTCAATGATAATCTCTCTTTTCCTTTTGAAATCCGTAAACAAAATATGGATATGACAAGAATTGACCAATTGCTGAGGTTGGTTGATCTTGATCATTCATATTTGGACAAGAAAAAAGAAGAGTTATCTGGTGGTGAAAAGCAAAGACTGGCACTTATTCGTAATCTATTGTTTATGCCAAAAATCCTTTTGCTAGATGAAGTTACAACGGGTTTAGATGATCAAAGCAAAGAAATCGTTCACCATTTAATTAATGATTGTCATGAAAAAGGAACGACGATTTTGCAGGTAACGCACGATCAAGAGGAGCTGCATTCTGCAAGCAAATTGATGAAGATGACGAAAGAGGGTACCTTAGCATGAAATCATTAGCTGTTAGCAATTGGTCGCTTCTTTTAGCATTCGCCTTAGTTCTTGTTTCAATCGCTATTAGTGCCAAAGAAAAGTTAGGCTTAACTAAGGACATCTTAATTAGTGTTGTAAGAGCAATTATTCAGTTGGCAATTGTTGGTTATATTTTGAAATTTATCCTGCATGCCAACAATCTGATTTTAACAATTGTTTCTACCATAGTGATCATCTTCAATGCTTCGTGGAATGCCAATCAGCGTGATCCAAATTCAAAGCGCAAAATGTGGAATTCAGTTATCGCAATTTTGGTTGGGACTTATATAACATTAGGAATTTTGGTGCTATCTGGAACTATCAAACCGACGCCAATGCAAGTCATTCCAATTACCGGTATGATTGCGGGAAATGAAATGGTAGCGGTTGGTCTTTGTTATAAGGCTTTAAACGACAGTTTCCATGATTTGCAACAACAAATTCTTGAAAGACTGGCATTAGGCAGTGATATTAAAACGGCATGCTTGCCTATTTTAAGAAGAAGTATCAAAACAGCAATGCAGCCGACGATTGATTCAGCCAAAACCGTTGGATTAGTCAACTTGCCTGGGATGATGTCAGGATTAATTTTTGCTGGTGTTAACCCAGTTTACGCGATCAAGTATCAAATTATGATTACCTTTATGCTTTTATCAGCGACAAGTTTAGGTGCGGTAATTGCTGGTTATTTAGCATATCGGAATTACTTTAATGAAAGAAAACAGTTGGAGTTGGATTAAAATGCAGAAATATACGCGATTAGCAACAAAAAAATGATATATCAAATATTATGTTAAGTATTGACGATGCGATAGCCTTTTTAAAACAATCAGGTTCAACTCAGTGGCAAAATGGTTATCCAAATCAAAAGGTGATAGAAGAAGATATTGCTAATAAAAATGGATATGTTTTCGTAGTTGGCAATCAAATTGCAGGTTATGCGGCAGTCATCGAAGGCATTGAACCAACTTACCAAAAAATAGATGGTTCTTGGCATAATGAACGTGATCCGTACGCAACCACTCACCGTATTTGCTTTTCTTCTAATTATCAAGGGCAAGGTTTAGCGAAGATTTTTATTTCAAATATTGTTTTGCTTGAACTTAGCCGCGGAATTAGAAATTTACGTGTTGATACTCATCGCTTAAATATTCCGATGCAAACATTGGCCGAGCATAATGGTTTTAAATATCGGGGCATTATTCAATGCAATGATGAAGTAGATCCGGATCGTTTGGCATATGAATTAAATTTATAGTGTTTTTTATTTGAATCTACGTCTCAAGAGTGTATACTGTTTAGTTAAAATATTAGAAAGGACATGGTTACAAATGAAGTTTATTAACACCAAAATGAAAATGATTATCAATGGCTTATTAACTTTAACCGGTTTAGCCATGTTGTTTTCAGGATTAATTATTCAAATGAATGAAGCAAGCAATTTTGACGCTGGTCAAAGACTTGCTACCGCAGGCCCAACACTTGCACTAATTATTGTTAGTGTAATGATGGTCATCGGTTTTGGGATGGCCTTTTTTAATAGCTGGGCAATCATGAACAACCATCATGCTAAACATGTTGTTAAAGCTGCATAATTGATAAACTAATAATAAAAGAAAAGAGAGTGATTTTTGATCACTCTCTTTTTTTACTTTTTGAGCAGCAATAATAATTGTACCGGCGACTTCACTCGCACCAATCCGAGAATTTCACGAACTTGATATCTTTTGGTTTCTTTAACTGATAATTCGCGGATTTTATTGGTAAAATTAATGTCGCCATTTGAAGAAAGGAGAATCGTACCTTCTTTCTTAACCGTGTCACAATAATCGATTAGATATTTAAATTCTTTTTGGGCTAATGCGACATTTGTCTCATTGGTTAGTGGGCTTGAAACTTGGGTTACATTTTGATAATCTTGATCATTTGCCTTTTTTCAAGCCTGCTAGAATTTCATTTTCTATTTCGTTAAGAACTTCGTCTTTATCTGAATAATAATGATAAAAAGTTCTGGCGCTAACTTCTGATTTCGCAATAATATCTTTGTTTAAAATATTTGCTAATGGTTTTTCTTTAATGCAGTTAAGCAAAGCCATTTTAATTTTATTCTTGGTTACAACACTTCTGACGTCCATTAGAATGCCTCACTATAACTTGATGCTAAAAGTTGAGTTTAGTAGTTTTTTTGCTTCTTTAACAGAAATCGTATCGGTAAAATCAAGCCAGTTAAGAATGAAGACCAACTTGCTGTCAACATAAGAATTCAATTGAAGCTGAATGTAATTATTAACAACAAAATTGCCTTCAAAAATAATTTCAAAGCTGTCTTTGAATTTCTCTTCAACAACCTGCTTGATTCTTTCCCATAAGGCAAGATCACCATTAGCGGAAAGCAAAATCCGCGTACTCTCGCAATGATAAATGGCAAATTGCAACACATCATTCATGATCACGCTTCTAATTTCCTTAACTTGATCATCGATTTTTTGCTCACGATTGATTTCATTTCAATCGTACTTTCTATTATTGCTTTTTCTGGATTAATTTCTGGTGCAAGCTTTGCTAGTCATATGGGTTGGCTTTCTTTGCCAGTTTTGGCTTGTTTGATTATCGGCATAATCGCCTTGATCTTCTATGTCAGAAGACAGCTGAAGCTTAAGGTACCGGTTTTGAATATGAAGGTCTTTAAGCACCGCAATTTCACCTTGGGTGCGATCCTTGTCATGATCGCCTTTGGCATTATTTTGTCAGCAATGTACCTGTTGCCACAATACTTGCAAAATGGTTTGCTGGCTGCTGTTACTTCAGCAGGAATTATCATGTTGCTAGGTGGATTGGTTAATGCTATTGTTTCAGCAATCGCCGGAAGAATGTATGATAATTTTGGTGCAAAGTGGCCTGCTAGAATTGGCTTTTTGATTGCTCTTGTTGGGGCATTAATGCTAGCACTAGTGACAACTCATTCTTCAATTGCATATGTCATTGCTGCTCATATTATTCTGATGATCGGGGCACCACTAGCAATGTCTCCATTACAAACTTCAGCTTTGAATTCATTGAAAGGGCTGGAATCTGCCGATGGATCAGCAATCTTGAATACCATGCAACAGATTGTAGGTGCTTTGGCAACAGCTTTAGCTACTAGCTTCTTAACGATCGGACGAAATGCCGTAAACGGGTCTGCTGCATTTAAGTTTACAAATGGCGTTCACTACGGAATGTATTTCACTTTTGCCTTGGCAGCAATTGGTTTTATTGTTGCTTTGTTTGTAAAAGACGATGGCAAATACAATGACTAATTTTTATAAAAAAGAAAAGATGTCCGGCGATGGTCCAGGCATCTTTTTTGCTATTTATTTTTAATATAGTTAATACCATCGGCTGCAGGAGCAACGGATTTTCCTAAGAATATGACAAGCACGACAATCGTAATTACGTAAGGTGCGATCTGCATATAAACGGAAGGAATATTAGAAATGACTGGAAGCTGGTTGCCGATAATACTTAAACTTTGTGCAAAGCCAAAGAATAATGAAGAAAGCATTGCCCCAATCGGATTCCATTTGCCAAAGATGACGGCAGCTAGTGCCATAAATCCTTGACCAACAATTGTTGAAACCGAGAAGTTGCCGGAAATAGCTTCTGCGAAAACGGCTCCGCCAATTCCGCCTAAAAATCCGGAAATTAAGACACCTGTGTAACGCATGCCATACACATTAACGCCTAAAGTATCAGCTGCCTGTGGGTTTTCACCCGCTGAACGTAAACGTAGTCCAAATCTTGTCTTGTAGAGAATCCACCATAATAAAATGGAAAGAACAATAGCAAACCAAGCTGGAGCTGAAGTGTTTTTAAAAAAGATCGATCCAATTACCGGAATATTAGCTAATTCGGGGAAACTATAGTAGCCAAAATTTGCGGAGATGTTAGTAGTTTGTCCTTTTTCATAAATTGCTTTGACTAAGAATACTGCCAAAGGTGGGGCCATCAAGTTTAAAACCGTCCCACTGATGACGTGATCAGCATGAAAATTAATCGTGGCAACGGCATGAAGAAGTGAAAAAATTAGGCCGACAATCCCACCTACCAGAGCACCAAGCCATGGAGTTGCTTTACCGAAAGTTGATGCAAAAGTAAGATTGAAAACAACAGAGGCAAAAGCGCCCATCGTCATAATGCCTTCCAGACCGATGTTAACAATCCCAGAATTTTCACTGTAAACACCACCAAGAGCAGTAAAAATCAAAGGTGAGGAATAAACTAAAGTTGATGAGATAATTAAGGCTAACATACTTACTAAACTCATTAGTTTTGCTCCTTTCTCGGTATTTTGATGTTTGGACCATCAACACCGTTGTTCGGCCCAATTTCTTCACCTTGTTTAAGGGGATGAAGAGCAGTTTTGTTTTTAAACAGCAGACCTATCACATATTTGATAGCGATAAAGAAAATAATTGAAGCAATGACGATTGAAACAATTTCTGAAGGAACACCAGCTACGGTTTGCATTCCCAGACCACCTATTTTTAATATTGAGAAAAGCAAAGAAGCGATGAGAATGCCTAGAGCAGTTCCACCTCCAAGCAGTGAAACAGAAAGACCGTCCCAACCAATGTCCAAACTTGTGGTTTGAGTAAAGTAATTCTGAAATGTTCCTAATCCTTGAACGACACCACCAATTCCAGCAAATGCTCCGGATAAAAGCATGGATATAATGATATTTTTCTTGGCGGACATTCCGGCATAGCGTGAAGCAAAAGGATTTAAACCAATGGCTTTAATTTCAAAACCAGTAGTTGTTTTCTTCATTAAAAACCAGAAAATGATTAGTGCAATAAAAGCGAGAAAGATACCACCATTAATTCTTGATTGTCCGAAGAAATTACTTAACCAATTAATATGAAGACTACCGTTAGCTGAAATTGTTTTGGTAGTATCTGTATCAATGCGAAGCTTGCTCGACATTACTTGCTGCATCAAATATTGGCAAGAATAAAGCACGATATAGTTAAGCATGATTGTTGTAATAACTTCATTTGTTCCAAAATATGCTCTTAGAATTCCGCTGATTCCAGCAACAACCGCACCGAAAAATGCACCAATGATAATTGCCGAAGGCAGCAGAATGATTTTTGGCAAATTAGGAAAAGCTAAAACAAACCAAATTGATGAAAGCCAACCTGCTTGAGCTTGACCTGGTAAACCGATGTTGAAAAAGCCGGCGGTTGAGGCGATTGAAAAACCAATAGCAGTGAAGATAAGGGGAGTAGCTTCACGGATGGTTTCACCAATACCATTCATATTGCCAAGAGCACTTTGAAACATTGAAGCATAAGCCTCAAATGGGTTGTAGCTCCAAATAAGCATGATGATTGCTCCAACCAGGAATCCAGCTATAACAGAAATAACCGGTACTAACAAGCGTTTAAATTTGGGATTGATGCTAATCAATATCTTTTCCTTCTTTCTTAACTCCGGTCATTAATAGTCCTAATTCAGTTTCATTTGTTGTTTCTGGACTTACTTCACCGGATTTTTTCCCGTTATGTAAAACTAAAATCCGATCTGAAAGCTGCATGATTTCGTTTAATTCGTAGGATATAAGCAAGATTGCTTTGCCGGCCGCTCTTTGAGCCAATAATTGTTTATGAATATATTCGATTGCACCAACATCTAGTCCGCGAGTTGGTTGGAAAGCGATAATTAAATCACTGTTGCGGTCAAGTTCACGAGCAATGATTACTTTCTGTTGATTCCCACCTGATAATTCTCCTGCGGCTAAATTTTCCGAACTGGTTCTTATATCGAACTTTTTGATTAATCTTTGTGCATGTTCATAAATTTTTTGGAAATTAATAATGCCATGATTAGAGAAGGGTTTGTGGTAGTAGCTTTGCAGGACTAAGTTATCTGCTAATGATAGTTGTAAAATTAGACCATATTTTTGCCGATCTGCAGGGATGCTTGATACGCCAAGTTCTGTGATTTTTCTTGTCTTTTGGTTGGTCATATCTTTTCCTTTGATTTGGATGTTGCCACTTTCGACATGACGCAATCCTGTAATTGCCTCGACCAGTTCATCTTGACCGTTGCCATCAATCCCAGCTACGCCTAGAATTTCTCCGGCTTTGACTTGGAAGGAGAGTCCCTTAACGGCTAAATTGCCTCTTTTTTCTTTTACTTTTAGATTATTAACGTTCAAAATGGTATCGCCAAATTTGCTTTTTGGTTTAACCAGCTTCATTTCAACGTAGTGGCCCACCATTAATTCTGCTAGTTTTTCGTCACTGACTGCTGAAACATCGAAAGTACCAACATCTTTACCTGCTCTAATTACAGTTACTCGATCGGCGGATGCTTTTATTTCTTCAAGCTTATGGGTTATGAGGATGATCGATTTTCCTTCTTTTGCCAGGCCCTTGATTATTTGAATAAATTCTGTAATTTCTTGTGGGGTTAAAACAGCGGTGGGTTCATCAAAAATCAAGATATTGGCACCACGGTAGAGAACTTTTAGAATTTCAACCTTTTGTTGCTGCGCAACTGTGATATCAGAAACTTTAGCATCAGGATTTATCGCCAGACCGTAACGCTTAGATAAAGCTAAGACTTGTTGTCGAGCTTTTTTTAAGTTGAGAACTGGACCGTTAGTAGTTTCATGACCCAAGATAATATTTTCAAGAACAGTAAAAGAATGGGCGAGCATGAAGTGTTGGTGAACCATTCCAATTCCAAGCTCTTTGGCAACACTGGCATTCTTAATATTGACATCTTTTCCATTAATTAATATTTTTCCTGAAGTAGGTTGAATTAAGCCTGATAAGATGTTCATTAAGGTGGATTTTCCGGCACCATTTTCTCCAAGAAGGGCCAAAATTTCTCCTTGATATAGGGTGAGATTGACATCGTTATTAGCCTTAAAGCCATTAAAGTCTTTAACGATATACTTCATTTCAATTATTTTTTTATTGTTCATAAAATCATCTTTTCATTTCTAACAAAAAACTCTTCGTGATCAATTGGTCAACGAAGAGTTTTTTAACAACTAACCAGTTATTTTGCAGGTGTAGTCGGAACTTTAATCTTTCCGTCGATAATTTGCTGACGAGCCTTCTTGATAGCTGCCCAAGTCTTGGAGCTTAAGTTGCCGCGAGTAATTGAAACCCCGTTGTTCTTTAAACCGTAAACTAAGTGCTTGCCACCTGGGAATTTGCCTTTATAAGCATCATTAGCAATAGTCTTACATGCAACGTTCAAGCCTTTTAAGACGGAAGTTAAAGTAAAGTTTGACTTTTGGCCACCTTTAGCGGTGTATTTACCCAATGATGATTGGTCAACATCAACACCAATTACCCAAACTTTCTTGTTGACTGAACGAGTTTGGTTGTAATCTTTAGCTTCTTGGAAAACACCGTCTCCGGCGTTACCAGCAGCGTGATAAATAATGTCACAACCACTAGCGTACATTGACTGAGCAATAGATTTTGCTTTATCAGTTGAGGTAAAGTTGCCGATGTATTGAGTTTGAACAGTGATCTTCTTATGAAGTTGCTTGGCACCGTCTTCGACACCTTTCTTAAAGCCGGCTTCAAATAAGTCAATGATTGATGATTTGGCACCACCTACAAAGCCAACTTTATTCGTCTTGGTAGTATATGCAGCAGCTAAACCACCTAAATAAGAGGCATCGTTACTCTTGAATGTAGCAGAAGCAACGTTTTTTTGACCTGTAATTACACTATCGACGATAACGAAGTTCTTCTTAGGATTCTTTTTTGCGGCAGTTTGAACAGCTTGCTGCAATTGGTAACCAACACCAAAAATAGTTTGATATCCGGCATTGGCTGCTTCATTAAAGTTAGGAGCATAATCAGAAGCATTGCTTGATTGGAAATATTGATACCCACCTTTTCCTTGTTTCAAATTGTGTTCTTTACCATATGCTTTAAAACCAGACCATGCAGCTTGGTTAAAGGAGTGGTCATCAACACCATTTTCATCAGTGATTAAAGCAATTCCATGTTTAGAATTTGCATTTCCTGACCCACCTTGTTTTTTACCAGAACAAGCAGTCAATGCAACGCCAACAGCACCAATAATGGCACTAAACTTCAGAATCCGCTTAAATTTAGAATTCATTTTCCCTCCAGAAATAATAATTACGAACAATTTAAATATTATTTTAATTAAAAGGACGTGATTAATCAACACTAAATAAAAAAAAACATTTCATCTCCTAAAAGGACTCAAAATACATACATTAGGCTGAAGAAACAAAATAATTAAAAAACAAACTTTATGCCGTGATTGCAGACAACAGCGATTTATCAAAATAGTAGTCAAAAATTTTATTTTTATTTTTTAAAAGCTTACATTTACAGTTTAATAGGATTCAGCATTTTCTATACGAACCAGCAGCTTGTTGGCAATTGAAAATTATGTAATATAATTTGTACAGCAAATCGTTAGATATTCAAACTATTTGCAATGCGAAATAAAAGAGGTGAAATCATTGGAACTAAATGCCGTAGAAATCAAACGGCTAACAGGGCGTAAATCGCCGTTAACTCTTCTGGATAGTGCGGAAATTGATGATGATTCATTAACTGGTCTTGCCAGTGTAACTATGAGTCAAAGCTTTTTTCAAGGACACTTTCCAGGAAATCCGGTTATGCCAGGGGTGCTAATTATTGAAACAATGGAGCAGGCCTGCGAAGTAATGTTCAAACATAAGCATCCGGATCTAAAGTTAAGCCAAATTAAAAAAGCATGTTTTAGAGAAATGGTAAAACCCGGAGATCAATTAGAAATTAAAATTAATCGAATAGATAAAGATGAATTTTGTTTTAAGACAGAAGCATATCTTAAAGATAAGTTAGCTTGCAGTGCCGAGTTAACCTTTGCAGCAGTCAAATAAGCCAGTTTTGTTTTATAATTTAGTTTAGCTAAATATTCGAATATCTAATTAAAAGGAACTGGATTATGAAACGCTTATATAAAGAAATTAATGACGCACTTTACAACACTTATTACGGTATTAACCGGATCGAAGAAGAAGAATTAAAAAAGAGTCGCTTTAAGGATTTAACGGTTAAAGAAATGCATGCAATTGATGCAATTACCATGTATGATCATTTAACTGTTTCTCAAGTGGCTGAAAAGCTCCATTTGTCACGAGCAACAGTAACTTCAACAGTCGATCGATTAGTACGCAAAGGGTATGCGGAGAGAATTCGTGATAAAAAAGATCGTCGAATAGTTCGTCTTGCTTTAACAGACAAAGGTCGCGTACTTTGTCGTGCCTATCATGCTTATCACAACATGATGGTGAAGAGCTTTTTGCAAAACATGAATGATGATGATTTGCAAACGATCTATCACGCATTTAAAAACTTAGAAAAATTCGTCAATTCACATTAGATTGGATTGAAAAACGTGGAAGATGTTGAATTCACAGCTGCTAGTTATGCCGTACCTGATCAAATAATTAGCAATGATCAGTTGACGCAGTTCATGGATACTTCTGATGAATGGATTAGCAAGCGAACCGGCATCAAAAGAAGACATGTCAGCAATACAGAAAATACATCTGATTTAGCATTGAAAGCCGCAGAAAAGACTCTTGCAAAAGCGAATGTTGCTGGTGAAGATTTGAATTTGATTATTGTAGCCACAATGTCACCGGATAATATGACGCCGAGCACGGAAGCTATCGTTCAAGGAAAATTAGGGGCAAAAAATGCAGTTGCCTTTGATATCTCAACTGCTTGTTCCGGTTTTTCATATGGAATTGCGGTTGCACGCAGCATGATGCTAGCTAACGGCTGGCAAAATGCAATCGTGATTGGGGCAGAGGTATTGTCAAAATTGCTTGACTGGCATGATCGCAGCACAGCTGTTTTATTTGGCGATGGAGCAGGGGCAGTGCTTCTGACTCATAGTTCTGAGTAGCATTTACTCGGTCAGGATTTGGAAACATTTGGCGATTTGGGTGACAAACTTGTTGCTGGGCATAGCGAAGTTGAACATGACTTTTTGAAAAACAAGCATCAGCTTTCGACTCTTACCATGGATGGACGTGAAGTCTATCGTTTTGCTACACATCAAGTTCCCAGCTCGATCATTAAAGCTGCGGCTCAATCAAAAATTGATCTAGATGAGATTGATCACTTTTTGCTGCATCAGGCTAACAAGAGAATTATTGAACAAGTGGCACGCAAACTGCATCAGCCACTTGTAAAATTCCCAATTAATATTGCTGAATATGGTAATACAGCGGCTAGCGAAGCAATTTTGCTAGCAGAATGTATTCAAAAGAAAATTATTAAGAAAAATGATGTTGTTGCTTTAAGCGGTTTTGGCGGAGGCCTAACCGTTGCAACGTTGATATTTAGATTTTAAAAAGAAGGTTAAATTATGACTAAAGAAGAAATTTTAAAAGATGTTCAAGATATTGCTCAAGATGAATTAGATGTTGAACCAGAAAAAATTACAATGGACACTAACATCAAAGAAGATTTAGATGCTGACAGCTTGGATTTGTTTGAAATTTTAAATGAACTTGAAGACAAATATGACATTGAATTGGATGCTGATGATTCAATTCAAACAATCAGTCAATTGGTTGACTTTGTACAAGCTCAAATGGAAAAGCAAAAATAATGAAGTTTGCAGTTCTATTTAGTGGTCAAGGTGCGCAAAAAGCTGGTATGGGTCTAGATTTACTAGCTGATTCGCTTTTTGCAGAGACTATTGATGAAGCAAGTAGTGCCAGTGGTCAAAATATCGTAGCTGATTTCAAAAGTGAAAATGATGAACTTAAAAAAACAGTTCACGTTCAGCCCGCCTTGGTATCCTTTGAAGCCGGCATTTATCGCATGCTCATGCGTGATCTTCCTGAATTGAATATTGCTGGCATGGTTGGCCTTTCACTTGGTGAATACGGTGCAATGTTTGCTAGCGGTGCACTTTCGCTTAAAGAGACGATCTCCCTTGTTAGTGATCGCGCAAAATACATGCAAATAGACGCTGATCGAGTTGCTAGCGGAATGGCTGCTTTAATCAAACCAGATTTGTCAAAAGTCAAAGCAATCTTGTCTAAGCTGCAAGAAGATGGAGAGCAAGTTTATTTATCAAACTTTAACTCACCAAAGCAAGTAGTCATCGGTGGTGAAAAGAATGCCGTTGCTGCTGCAGTAAAAGAAATCAATGATCAAGTTGCAGCTAAACGGGCTTTACTCTTGCGCGTTAACGGTGCCTTTCATACTCCTTTGTTTAATGAAGCAAGCAAGAAGATGCATGATCGTTTAGCTAATGTAGACTTTGCCAAAAACAAGATTATGGTCGTTTCAAATACTACGGCTCAGCCTTTTGATGGAAATTGGAAAGAAATCATGGAGAAGCAGCTAGCTGTTCCAACGCATTTTGGTGCTTGTCTGCAATATTTAATTGATCATGAGCACATCGATGCAACGTTGGAAATCGGACCAGGCAAGACGCTATCAAGTTTTGCTCACCAAATCGACCGCGACTTAGAAAGCTATCGCATTGGCGATTTAAAAGAATATCAAGAATTCGTTGAGGCAATACATGAAACTGAAAAATAAAGTAGTTTTGATTACCGGCTCTACTCGCGGAATTGGCAAAAGCATGGCGTTAGCCTTCGCAAAAAAGGGAGCAAAGGTAATTATCAATGGTCGACATCCAGACCTTGACCCCGAATTTCAAGAAGCACTTTCTGATTTGTCCGCTGATTACCAATATTTATCCGCAGATTTAATGCAAAGCAATTTGAAAGATTTTGCAAAAACAGCTTGGGATTTATATGGCAAAATTGATATTTTGGTTAACAATGCTGGAATTAATCGCGACAAAATGCTGATTGGCATGCGTGATGATGATTTTAACCAAGTAATTGATCTTGACTTGCGCGTCCCATTTTTCTTGACTAAAGCAATTATCAAAAAAATGAATCGTGAGCGCAGCGGCTGCATTATCAATATGGCAAGTATCGTTGGGCTTCATGGCAATGCCGGGCAAGCAAATTATGCTGCAGCAAAAGCTGGATTGATCGGCTTTACAAAGGCAGCACCGGTTTTATCAATTCAGCTGAGGAAGCAAAGCAAATTGCTGCTAAAATCGGCTATCCTGTTTTGCTTAAGGCCGCAGCTGGTGGTGGCGGAAAAGGAATTCGTCAAGTTGCTAAACCTGAAGAAATGGCTACAGCTTTAGCCTCTGCCCAAAGTGAAGCTAAGACTGACTTTGGCGACGATAGAATGTATCTTGAAAAAGTTATGCAAAATGTAAAGCATATTGAGGTGCAGATTTTTAGGGACTCATTTGGCAACACCGTTTATTTCCCTGAACGTGATTGTTCATTGCAAAGAAATAAGCAAAAAGTGCTGGAAGAAAGTCCATGTGATTTAATTACCGATCAAGAACGAAGCAAGTTAGGAAAGATCGCCGTTCAAGCCGCAGAAGCTGCTGACTATGTCAACACAGGGACGATTGAATTCTTGATGGATCAAGATCATAATTTCTACTTTATGGAAATGAATACCAGAATTCAGGTTGAACACACTATAACTGAAATGGTTACTGGTGTTGATTTGGTCAAGTCACAAATCAAGGTAGCCGCTGGTGAAAAGCTGCCATTCAGTCAAACTGATTTAAAGGCAAAGGGACACGCAATTGAATGCCGAATCAACGCTGAAAATCCAGCTAATGATTTCATGCCATCAGTAGGCCGCGTTGACTATCTTTACTTGCCAGTTGGCAACCCAGGGATGAGAATTGATTCAGCTTTGTATCAAGGTGAAGTAATTTCACCATTTTATGACTCAATGATCGCGAAAGTTGTTGCTTTTGGAAAAACTCGCAGCGAAGCAATCGCCAAAATGCGCCGTTTATTAAAAGAAATGGTAATTCGCGGTATCAATACCAACCAAGAATTTCACTTAGCAATTCTTGCAGATCCTGGTTTTGTAAAAGGTGAATTCACTAATACATACTTAGAGCAAAAATTCTTGCCGCAATGGAAGGAGCACTTGCATGGTCAAGCTATTTCAGCATAAGAATACTTTGACTGAAAAGCACGTCAAAGCAAACAAGAGTGCAGATGACCGGGTTCCCGATGGCTTAATTAAAAAATGTCCGAAGTGTGGTCATGAAATATTTGCCAACCAATTAGATCAATATGCAACATGCCCCGAATGTGATTATGGTTTTCGAATTTCCGCAAAAAAACGAAGCAAGTGGCTGCTTGATGACTTTGAGGAATGGGATAGTGAAATTTCTCCATCTGATCCATTGCATTTTCCAAATTATGATCAAAAAATTGCTAAAGCTAAAAAAACTAGCGGTTTAAATGAAGCCGTAATGACTGGTTTAGCAACAATCCAAGGTCAGCAATTTGCGCTAGGCATCATGGATCCAACTTTCATTATGGGCTCACTCGGACAAATGACCGGTGAAAAATTAAGTCGATTGTTTGAAAAAGCAACGGAGAAAAAATTGCCGGTTGTCCTTTTCACAGCTTCAGGGGGTGCGCGCATGCTAGAAGGGATTCTTTCTTTAATGCAGATGGCAAAAGTTACAAATGCAGTAGCTAAGCATTCTCAAGCCGGACTTTTGTATATAGTGGTTTTAACTGATCCAACTACTGGCGGGGTCACGGCCAGTTTTGCTAGTGAGGGCGACATTATTTTAGCCGAACCACATGCGATGGTTGGATTTGCTGGTCGACGCGTAATTGAGCAAACGATTCATGAAAAATTGGCAGCTGACATGCAAGATGCTGAAAATGTGTTAAAGCACGGCTTCATTGATCATGTTGTTAAACGTCAGGATGAAAAGAAAACTTTAGCTTGGCTACTTCAGTTTGGTGGTGAAAATAATGACTGAGACAGCAATGGATATTGTAAAAGCAGCTAGAGATGAGAAACATATTTCTGGTCACGAAATTCGGCAGCGCTTGTTTCCCGACTTTTTTGAACTGCATGGGGATCGCTTGAGTGGCGATGATCCGGCAATTGTAAGTGGGCTAGCTACTTTTCATGGTCAAACTGTAACTGTAATTACAACTAGTCGTGGTCACAGCTTAAACGAAAGAATGCAAAAACATTTTGGCCAACCTGAACCTACCGGCTATCGCAAGGCTTGTCGTTTGGTAAAAAACGCGGCCAAATTTCATCGTCCAGTTATTTTGTTCGTTGATACGGCCGGCGCCTATCCAGGAAAAAAGTGCTGAGGAAAATGGTCAGGGACAAGCAATTGCCCAAAACCTGCTGCAAATTGGCCAAGCGAAAACGCCAATTATTACCATCATGTATGGTGAAGGCGGTTCTGGCGGAGCCTTGGCATTGGCTTGCGGCGATGAGGTTTGGATGATGAAAAACAGTATTTATTCTGTTTTGTCACCAGAAGGTTTTGCTTCGATTTTATGGAAAGATGCTAAAAAAGCAGTCCAAGCAGCAGACGTAATGAAATTGACGCCGCAGGATTTGCTCAAATTTAAGGTAATTGAAGGCATCATTGATGAACCTGAAGATCATCAGCAAGTATGCGATGAAATTGATGATGTGCTGCAAAAAGAATTGAAAAAGCTGCAGAGCCTATCGGATACGGAATTGTTGGCAAGACGCTACGAGAGATACAGAAAGTTTTAGGTGAAAAAATGAGTGGTATTTTAGACGGAAAAAAGATCCTTGTCATGGGAGTTGCAAATAATCGTTCCATTGCTTGGGGATGTGCGCAAGCGATGGCAAAACAGGGTGTGGAAGTCATTTATACTTACCAAAATGAAAGACTTAAGAAATTTATTTCTAAACTGGTGACTTATGAAGATCGGTTAATCGAATGTGATGTTTCCAGTGATGACAGTCTTGAAGCTGCCTTTGGCGAAGTTGCAAAGCGTTTTGGCAAAATTGATGGTATTGTCCATGTGATTGCTTTTGCTAAAAAAGAAGAATTAGGCGGTTCAATTCTCAATTCAACCCGGGATGGCTTTAGTCAAGCGCTTGACGTATCAGCTTATTCACTGCTTGCTGTGGCTAAAGAAGGGGTCAAGATTTTGAATAATCCTTCCAGCATTGTCACTTTGACATACATGGGCAGTGATCGAGCATTGCCAAACTACAACACAATGGGTATTGCAAAAGCCGCACTTGAATCAGCTATGCGTTATTTAGCCCGTGATTTGGGTGAAAAAGGCATCCGTGTTAATGCGATTTCGGCTGGGGCAATGAGAACGCTTGCCGTATCTGGTATAAAAGGTCATGCTGACTTGCTTAAAATTTCTCAGAGCGAAACAGTTGATGGTGTCAATGTCACTAGAGAAGAGGTGGGCAACACTTGTGCCTTCTTAATGAGTGATTTGGCTACCGGCTTGACTGGTGATGTAATTTTCGTTGATAAAGGCGTTCACTTAAAATAAAATGCAAGTTTTTCATTTTGAGCAGGTATCTTCAACTCAGGATTTAGCGAAAGAATATCTTAAGAATAATCCGAATGGAATTGCTGCTGCCTTTGTCGCAGACAGTCAGACTAATGGTTATGGCAAACAAGGAAGAGATTTCTATTCTCCTGCCAAAACTGGCATGTACTTTAGTATTGCATTGCCAAAATTTGACCTTGATTCTGCTAAGGCAGGACTGATGACGCCTTTTATTGCCGTAAAAATTGTTGAAGTCTTGCAAAAACTTTTCCCCAATAAATCATTCAAATTAAAATGGGTGAATGACATCTATCTGAATCAGCGCAAGATCGCGGGCATTTTAGTTGAAAAAGTTGCCGCTGGCTTAGTGGTTGGCTTCGGCATCAACCTTACCACTACAAAATTTCCAAAGGCTATTGCAAAAAAGGCTGGCAGCATTGATCAAAGTTTTGACCGTGAAAAACTTGAACAGTTTTTAATTAAAAATGTCTTGTTTGCAGTTCAGAACTATGATCAAATTGATTTTTTGGATGAGTATCGCAAATTGTCTTGCGTAATTGGGCGTCAGGTTAGCCTGCATCAAGGGCAAAAAAGATATGCAGGTTGCGTTGTAAACATAGATGACCAAGGTTGCCTGCTTGTAGATATTCAACATCGGCTGCTCCATTTTTCCAGCGGCGAAATCGATAAAGTAGATTTGGAAAAATAAGTGTTTTTAATTGCCATTCACATCTAAACTTGGTATCTTATCTGTAAGAACAATAATCGTTAAAAAAGCAGCAATTGTTCAGCAATGAAACAAAAATGCTGCAAATAATCAAAAATGGAAGCGCACTAAATACTATTAGTGCGCTATTTTTGTGAAATCACCACTGCGAAACATTAGAAGAATCCTATAATACCGGTATTTATCGTCAATTCATAATTTAATCCACACATATTGTTCGAAAAGAGCGTCCGCTCTTGAAAAATGCTTTTAAAATAGTTGATAATAATTAGTATGAATGCACAACGAATTTTACGAAATGTCTTCGGCTACAAAGTTTTTCGCCCTGGACAGGAAAAAGTCATCAATTTAGTTTTACAACGTCAAAATGTCCTTGCCGTGATGCCTACAGGTGCAGGCAAATCACTGTGCTATCAGATACCAGCACTTTTAAATTCCGGAGTCACTTTGGCTATTTCACCGTTGATCTCTTTAATGAAAGATCAAATCGATTCTCTTCACCAAAACGGGATTGAGGCTGCGGCTTTGAATTCAGCCACTCCACAAGAAGAAGTTAATCCGATTTTGCGCCAGGCGTATGAGGGTAAAATCAAACTTCTTTATATGACGCCTGAACGCTTAGCCATGGATTATTTTCGCTATCAACTCAATTTTATCGATGTGTCCTTGGTAGCTGTTGATGAAGCGCACTGTATCTCACAATGGGGTCATGATTTTCGCCCCGCTTATCGGCAAATCTTGGATGGCATCAATTCATTAAAATCTAAGCCCAATATTTTGGCTTTGACTGCAACCGCTACGCCAGCTGTTCAAGATGATATTGCCAAGCAATTGAATATTAAAAAAGAAAACTACGTTGTTACTTCTTTCGTAAGACCGAATTTAAGTTTTCAGGTTGTCAATTCACCCAAAGATAATAATCTTTATATTTATGATTATATTAAGGCTCACGTCAATCAGGCAGGAATTGTTTACACCAATACCCGTAAACGCGTTGAAGAAATAACTGCCTACTTGCAGAGAAAAGGTATTTCCGCAGCTTCTTATCATGGCGGTATGGCTACTGAAGATCGCGACCGCATTCAAGATGATTTTCAATTTGATCGTTTACAGGTAATCGTCGCTACTAATGCTTTTGGCATGGGGATAGATAAAAGCAATGTTCGTTTTGTTATCCATGCAAATAGTGCTCGCAACATTGAAAGCTACTATCAAGAAGCAGGACGGGCTGGTCGTGATGGCGATCCCTGCAGTGCGATTTTGCTATATCATCCTGGGGATCTGGCTACTTATCGCTGGTTCATTGATCAATCCGATGCAAATGATGACTATAAAAAGGTTCAGTACCGCAAATTAGCCGCAATCACGCAATATGCAAATACTTCTGAATGCTTGCAGCAATTCATTGTGCGTTATTTTGGCCAAGATTGTGCACCATGCGGTAAATGTTCCAACTGTACGGACAAAAGGAAATTGGTTGATGTAACCAAAGAAGCGCGTGAAATTATCGGCACGGTTTATGAACTTGATGGGCGTTTTGGCAAAAACATCATAGCGCAGGCAGTAACGGGTTCTAAAAGTCAAAAGATGAAACAGATACAGGCTGAAAAATTGCAGTATTTTGGCAGTTTGAAGATGAGGCAAAATGAGGCCTTAAGTTTGATCAATTATCTGATTGCCAATGGCTTCCTGGAAGTAGAGGGGGATAAATACCCATTAGTACATGTAACCAATCCGGGATGGGACGTGCTTGATGGTAAGCGTCAGGTTTTCCGTAAAGGTGAAATTAGGCCGATTGCTGCCAAAGGAGAGGCTGAATCCAGTTTATACAAATTGCTGAAGGCAAAACGATTGGAATTGGCACAAAAACAGCATGTTCCAGCCTTCATGATTTTTTCTGATCATAGTTTACATGATATGACTGCTAAAAATCCACAGACAGAAAGCCAGTTTTTGGAAGTCAGTGGTGTAGGGCAGGCCAAGATGAAAAAATATGGCAAGATTATGCTAGAAACGATTAAAGCTTACAACGATAAACAAAAATAAAAGAAACCCGATTTATTCGGGTTTCTTTTAGCCTAGATAATATTTTTTATATTCATTTCGATACTGAGTTGGTGTTTTTATGTTTCCAGTTCTTAAAGTTGCGATTTAATACGCGTGAACTGGAAAATCCCACTTCATTGGCGATATATTCAATTGGTTTATCTGTACTTAATAAAAGCTGCCGGGCATGCAATAGACGAGTGAACTTCAGGTATGCGCCCAAGGGCAGTTGATTGCTTTGTTTAAGCTGATTGTTAAGCGTAACTTGCGAAACGCCAAATGGGATCTTGCTTAACTCTGCAAGCAAAATTTTACCTTCTACTAAAAAGGCAGTTAAAAAAGCACTGGATAACGGCGTTAAAGTTGTTATTTGTTCCGGGCGGCCGCTGGCTGGCCTTTGTCCATATATGGATGAATTGGGAATAAAGGGCAAAGATCAATATGCAGTTGCTCTTAATGGAGCTTTTGACAGAAATGCGGATGACGAAATTTTGACTTAGTATCGAATCGAGATTATCGTCGGTTGACCGCCTTTGCTAAAGAAAATCATGTGCCATTCAATGTCGTGGATCCTTTATTCAAAGGCGGATACTAATCCATGATCTGGTCAAGAACCAACTAAATCCAAAATGTCAGCGCACTGGCTATTGATGACAATAACCGTAGCGGCAGTCACAAATAATTTACTGTTTTTTCTTGCCTTAATAAACAGGACTTATTAAAATTAAGGGTAAGAACAGCGTTTTCAAAACAGGCATTCATCGAATGTCTGCTTTTGTTTTATCGAGGAACATCGTGGGAAAAAATAAGACATACATCTGGGCATTAATTGAATTTACTAATGGCAATAAGGAATGGTACTGCATCAGTCGCGTTCTGCGTCAAAGCATTCTGATCGAGCGTGAACATAATCGTTACTGGAAGAAAAAGATGATCGGCAATTATATTACCGTTTCTACTACCGAATACGTGATGAATCGGACTCATCTAACAGTTGGCAAAATTACCAAAATGAGTGTCTCACATCATGGCACGCACAAGTGGAATTGGACCCGCAACCAGTTTGTAACGCCGGAACATCTGCTTGATTTTAGGGATGCATACAACTATCTGAAGCATGATTATAGCTGGTACAATCGTTTTTCCATTTGGATTGCACTCAACTACTGGCATAATGAGCTGCTGCAAAAGCGGATTAAACAGATGAAAAAGCAAATTGGCCGCAGCCGGTGGCAGATAAATGAGCTAAAAAGAAGGGCAAAAAAGAGAACGTATTAGTAAATATTATCTATTTATATATGTCTAAAAGAGGAGGTCGTATATAAACTCTCCTCTTTTTTGCGTGAAAATTGTGTGAAAATATGGTGTCATTTTGTTATTTTAAAAATTTTTGCCAGAGCTTTTATAATACAAAGCCTTGATATGCTTGCCCTAAATCAAGCCTTAAGCAAGTGCCTAAAAAATAATTAATAACATGAGGTTATTTTATTTTGAAAAAAAGTGTTATATTAGACGTGAAGAGAAAATGATAGAGTATTTCAAGAGAGTATACGAGATAGAATCGAGATAAGTGATTATGTTATCAAAGAAGAATCCACAATTAAAGTTAAATCAAGAAGCGGAACGTCGTTCACGTTTTAGCATTAGAAAGTTAAGCATTGGCGCTACTTCAGTAATGATTGGCTGTTTTCTTTATTTAGGTGGCAACAGTGCAGTTGCTTCAGCTGATGAAGCTCCTGCTGACCAAGTTGTTCAACAAGAAAGCAATAATGATCAAGCTCAAGAAGAAAATCCTTCTGAACAAACTCCAGATCAAGCAGTTTCCCCAACTGACGATTCACAACAAGAAGAAGCAACTCCATCAGAAAGTGAACAAGAAACAAAGGGTGAAATCTTACCACAAACTACTGTAGAAGGTGAAACTCCAAATCTTGATATCAAGGGTTTATGGAATCAACAATATCAAGAAGAACTTCAAAATAAGAATATCTACATCGAGCCTGATGACAGTTCAAGCTACAACATCGCTTGGGACCAAGCTCCAGATGTTTCAAAAGAAGGCAAAACAACTGGCAAGGCTAAAGTTAGTTATCGAGATTACGATGATGCAGGCAATGAAGTTGAAAAATCCTTTGATATCGATGTTCCTGTAACAGTTGTTGCTGGTCAAAAGAAACAAGATAACGAAGTAAGAAATGCTTTGAACATTGTTAACCAAGATATCAATGATATTCTTTATCACTATACTTGTATCAGCTGCCGCTTTAATTGGATTGGCTGTAGATCGTAAACGCAACTAATATTCATAACTGAAAGCAAAAGAGGTACTTCAAATAAAGTATCTCTTTTTATCATTTATATTTAATATTGATATTTACTTTTAATGAATTATCACCTAAACTATAGAAAGAGAAAGGAGCATCCTCTCATGACAAAATATTTCCAACAAACTCTAAAAAGCGATTCCGATGCTTCAGAATATATTTTTGTTTCTGATATTCATGGCAACCTTGAAACATTGTCTTTGATCGATCAGGCTTTGGCTGATCATCCGGAGGCTCAGCTAGTAACTGGTGGTGATTATGTCGATGGGCGTGATCATGTTAAAGATGTTTTAGAATATTTAATGAAGAAAAAAGAACAAGGTGCCTTTATTATCAAAGGCAATCATGAACAGATGCTCCTCAATTTTGCCAATCACGAAGAACATCAAGATGGCATTTGGTTTTACAATGGTGGTAAAGAAACGCTGAAACAGCTTTTTGGCAAAGTAGCCAGTCCTGAAGAAATTCAAAACAGCAAATACTATGAATTTCTTTCTTCCTTGCCTATGATGTATGAAACGCCAAATTATATCTTCGTTCATGCCGGCGTGCGTTCAGACGAACACTACGATGATCCATCAACCTATGCTCACGTGCTTGATGTCCACCACCATCATTATACTTATGATTTTTATCGGATTTGGGCTCGGCAAAATTACTGGTATTCAGATCAAGAGCAGAAGATTTTTGCGCATAATCAAACTGGCAAGACGATCGTAACCGGCCATACGCCCACGGCCGGAATCAGTGGTCAATATGATAATGGGAAAACGATCAACAGCTCAGCTTTAAATCCGGTCAAAGAGATCAAATATGATAATGAACCAGGTCGAATTTTCACTGATGGTGGTTCACACTCAGATCCCAAGCTGTACCCACACAATGACGGCAATGTAGTTGTATTGGACCAAGCGGGAAAAATTAAACAGGTTTATAATTACGAAAATACTTTAAAGTAAATTAAAAGGCACCTAACTTAAGTGAAGTTAAGTGCCTTTTTTTATAAGGAAAAATAAAAAGTATAGGATAAAATTTAAGAATGTAAGAATAAATGTTAAAAAATAAGAGTAATAGAATGTTATAGAAATTGTATATAGAGTATATAGAGTGTAGAGTATAAATGTTTTGAAATAAGAATGTAGAGAATTTTAGTTCTTCTTAGCTGGAACTTTTACTAACTTTGCCTCCTTTGAAGTCTTCATTAACAATACGCTGATACCAATAATCGCAGGTAATCCGATTAAAAGTAAACTCATGTAAATCATCCTTTCTTTTTGGATTGTCTATAGATTAGCCCCTAATTGTGAACTTTTTGCGTCTATTTTCTAAGCATCTGTTAAACATTTTTAGCGATTTTTTTAAGACAGCGGATTTCTTTTTGCGCTGAGGCCTTAACTGTCAACGTTTTAGCATAGTTGCGGTAGTCGCTGCGCATTTGCTTAAGTTCTGCTGGATGTTCATACCAGTAATTGATTTTCTTTGCTAAGGCTTGATCGTCGTCAAAAGGGAAAAGATTATCTTTGCCTAAAGCATAATCAGCCGTGGCGGAGAGCTTACCGTTAGCAATTACCGGAACACAACCAGCTGCAAAGGCCTCCATGCATGCCATGCCTTCAACTTCAACGTCAGCACAGTGAACAACTAGATCACAATTAGTTAGAGTTTGGCGCAGCTTTTCTGGTGTGAAAAATCTTAGTTCTGCTGCGCAAGAGAGCTTAGCTGCGAGTTTTTCATATTCTTGTTGCAGTGGCCCTTTTCCCGCGAAAATCACTCTTAATTCATTAGCATGTTTACAGTGTTGCAAAGCTCTGAATAAAGTGGCTTGATGCTTTTCTTCAGAATAGCGTCCAATACAAATAATTGTAAAAGGATTACCGATTTTTTCCTTGCGCGGATTATTGATAAAAGCTTCACTGATGCCGTTGGAAATGACTTGCAGCGGTTGTTTAAAATGATACTGCTCCATTAAGTTTCTCAACTTTTTGCTAGGACAAAAAATCATCTGACAATTTTTATAAGAGACATATTTGAAAAAATACATAAAGAAGGAATTGAAGAAACGATAATTTAAGTGCAGTGGTTCTGTTACATTTCCTGGAAAAATATGCAAGGTGCCTGCTACTGGCTTGCCATGCCTTTTGGCCAAGGCTGCTGCTCGCCAGGAAAGAGGGAAGGGCGTCTCAATTAGCACAAGATCTGCCCATGAAATCGCCTTTAACAGAACTTTTTTTTGTGGCCGAGCCATATGGAAACTTTCTTTTGCAATGATTTTTCTAAAAAAGGGCACAATTAGTTCTTTAACAGGATAATCTGCTTTTGAGTTGGTCGAAACGATGCGAACTTCATGTCCCATTTGTTGAAATTCACTGACAAAACGTTGGGTCGAAATGCAAAGACCATTGCTTTGATTAAAATAATCATCAATAACAACTAGTATTTTCATAGGTGCAACCTTTTATAAATAATGTTCTATACTCTCAACTTGATAATGGATCAATTTAGCTGTAAGCTAGGGGTAGGCTATATAATACTTGGAGGAGTATAGAATGTTTAAAAACTAATATTGCAGTTGTTTTAGCAACTGCTGTTTTGAGTACGACTTTTTTTAACAGCTAAAGTCAATGCGGATACAGTTTCATCTGAACCATCATATGCTATTTCAAATAATACCAGTAATGATAGTCAAAATGAAACTAAACAAGTTGAAAATATTAACTATTTTAAGTCTAATCCTAGAATCATTGAAATAAAGAAGAGTACCAGTTTGTATCATGATGCTGCTTTAACGCAAAAGGCAGGTACAGGCGATGTTAATGAAAAGACTTGGGTTAAATTAGGCTTTTCTAAAAAATCATGGTTTGGCATCGATTCATATGTAGCACCTTTGGGAGCTCAAGCTTGGCAAGGTCGAAGCGCTCATATCAATGCTATGATCAACCAAGCATATAAATATATGGGTAAACCATGGCTTGCAGGTTGTTCTTCTAGCCCTAACTACGGTGTTGATTGTTCCGGCCTTGTCATGCAAGCATTATACGCAGGTGGAATTAGTCCGATTCCAACAAGCTCAATTGGACATGCTCATCCAGGCAATGAATGGAATTCACGAAACTTATGGGCAGACAGACATTTAAAGAGAGTTCCATACTCCGCTCGTAGCCGCGGTGATTTGGTATTTTACTACCAACCAGGTACCCACACAATTTGGCACATTGCAATTTTAATCAGCAGAAACCGTGTAATTGAAAGTTGGCCACCACGTGTAATGGTTCAACCAATCGTTAATGGACAACGAAATATCATTGCAGTATTAAAAGGCCATTTATTTAAGGCATAATAAAAGTATGTTTGTTAGAACCTACTTTTTTATTTTGAGAGATAAAAACAATGATCAAAAACAAATTTAAATATTTAATTGCAAGTTCAGCATTAATGGCAGCATTTTTATCAGCACCATTAGCTCATGCTGACGAAACAAGCAGTAGTTCAAGTAGCAGCCAAAACCAATCAAGCGCGGTTGCTAATAGTAGTTCAAGCAGCAGTATGAGTACTGATCAAAACAATAGTGAAGCGGACAAGCAATCAAGCTCATCTTCTTCAAGCAGCAATACAAGTACGAGCAGTAGTTCAACTAGTTCTAGTTCTTCGAAGCAATCATCAACTGCGACAACTGCCAAGAAAAAGACTAAAACTACCAAGACTACTACTAAAGTTTGGAAAACCATTAATGGTAAAAAATATTATCTAGTTAATGGTAAAAAGACTACGGGTTATAAAAAGATTGGTACCTACTGGTATGTCTTCAACAAGAATGGCGTTGTTTTAACCGGCGTTAGAAAGATTCCAAATAAATCGACTTACGGTTACCTCAACTCAGCTGGTCACAGACAATTTGAAAATACTAAAACCAGCAAAGCCTACTACTGGATCAATAAATCTGGTACCATTACCGGCATTAAAAACTATGCTAAAGTAATTTCACAATTGCCAGAAATGCCGACCGGATGTGAAATTACTGCAGTGACAATGATGAACAACTTTGCCGGAGTTAAAGTTACCAAGCAGCAAGCTGCCAAAGTAATGCATTACAGCAGCAATCCTAATAAAGGATTCGTCGGTTCACCTTATAAAAAATGGCCAGGTGGCTATTGGGTAGCACCAAACGGAATTAAGTCAGTGGTTAAGCACTACTTAGGTACGAGCCAAGTAATGACGGGAGCAAGCATGACTTCAATTAAAAAGAAATTGTTGAGGTCACACTGCGTTGTTATGTGGGTAGGAATGTTCGATGGAATTTCCAACCATGCTATTACTTTAACTGGCTACCATAATGGCTTGATTTACTTTATGGATCCTTGGACAGGTACCAAGCGCAACATCAAAGAGTCGACATTAAAAGTTCACTGGGCATTAGATGCTCACCGAGCATTAAGCTATTAAAATTAAAAGAGCGAGGCTAAAAGCTTCGTTCTTTTTTTACTGTTTTTTGCTAGTGTTATAATTGCATTATAACACTAGGCAATGATGACAAGAATGGCTTTAAATCAGCACTTTAAAGCAACTAAAAAATCAGCTAATGTTATAATAAAATATAAGGACATAATAACATCACACTATTTTTAGCGAATCTTAGGAGATGAATGCTTTTTGAAACAGAACGTAAAACCAATAATAATAGAGAGTAAAAAGAGTTTAAATTTATTGTTTAACATTTGAGGTCCTTTCATTGAAAAAAAGAAATACAAAGATTAATAAATTAATTGGTCCAAAATTCAAAGAAATTAGAAAAAACAAGCATGTATCTCTTAAGGAATTGGCGCAAAAAACCGGAGTAAAGTACAGGAATTAAAAGACTATACTAATGAATTACTTAGCGCGTATTATCAAGAAAATGATAATTACTTACGATCTGAGTATTTAATTAGAGTAGCCAATGCCGCTAACTATTACATGGACTTAACTGAAACAGATTTAACTGATAAAGAGTTTAAGGCGGAATTGACTCAATGCTTTAAAAATATTAATTATTTGTTTGAAAAAGAGATAATTTTATTTGGTGATGTGCAATTATTATTAGATACCACTACTGTCTATAGATTAGCGAGAGAATTAGCCAGTAAAATGTATGGTAGAGATTTAGTAACAATGAGTGTCAGCATAACTCTGCTTAATGCAGTGTTTGTTTTAATCAAAAGAAAAGCAACAGATGAAGCAAGAAAAGTATTGAATGCAACATGTCAGTTGAACTTCTCAACCAATGATTTATTAACCGTGACAAGAATCAAATTTCTGAAGACTTTATTGAATTATATAGATTCAGGTAAAGAATATCAGATCATGCAATTTTTAAATTCCTTAGAGAATAAGCAACTAAAAGAAAGTTGGACGTTTGCTTTTCAGCAAATTAAAGATATATACAATTTGAGTAATATGTGATTACTAATAAGATTCTGACACATTAGTAAATTTTATTATTTAAGAAATCCCTAATTAGGGATTTCTTAAATAACGTAAATAACTATAAGTTCATACTGGAAAGTAGAAATGTAGTAATTAAAAATAGAAGTAGTATTATGTTTAATAATATGAAACAAGCATATAACATCAGTACAGAATTACTTCATATATTAAATAATTATAATAACGGCGATGATGATTTGTACCACGTTGTTGTTCAAAAAGGAATGTGGGTTCGAGGTATTTATATGCTTTACAATTATTAAATGAAGGTAATAATATTTATGTGTTTCGTGGAGATAAGAGCTACAGAAGTAATTTTGACAAAAATTCACCTGTATTAAGATTGATACGTAAAGAAAAAAATGATTCTACATATTACACAGCAGGTGGTCATACTCAAACTTGGGAATATGCGTATGCTAATAAAAATGAATGGTTTGTTGGCACCAAACCCAATGATTTAAATCCAAGTGCTGCTAAATGGACAAAACAAATAGCCCGAGTTACAATTCCACAAAATAAAAAGATTAAAAGTAATACGGAATTACCTAGATTATCGAACTTAAATTATGCAGGCTCAAGTTATGGAATAGGATATTCTGGCAATAAAATGTTTAGGGTAGAGGCAGCAGTATCTTTAGATCATAACTATTTTATGGTAATAACTGGAGATAATGCTAATAATGCATATTTTTCTATTTATTCATTAAGCGCTATAAATAATGCATTAGATAGTAACGGTACATCTCCTGTAGATATAAGAAATTATGCAAGTGATTGTAAAGACGCATTCAAAATTTCAAATTTATCTGGATCTAATGGGTTAATAGGATCATTACAGGGCTTTGATTTTAGTTATGATGAAGTTACTAATCAAGGATATATTTATATATCCAGCCAATACAGTCCAAACGATGGAGATGGTGGTGAATCTAGAAAGATTGTAAAAATCCCTTGGCGAAGTACAAATCCGAGTGAATGGGAAGAAGTAGATTTTAGAACTAATCCGGGAACTCTTGATGAGGTTGCAGGCTCATATAGAACAGAATTAGAAGGTATACAATTAATAGATAACAATGATGTTTATTTGACTGTAGCATATCATGATCCTAGTCAAGGAAATCTTACAGTAATGAATAGAATATATAGAGTTACATGGTCTTCTAGTATTTAAAAAGAAATGGAGAACAAATATGAAACAAGTATTAAAAATCATGCTTACTGCGGCTAGCCTATTATCAACAGGTAGTATGTTGCTTCGCACTCCTATAAATGTTAAAGCAGCAAGCAATGTATCAACGACCAATTCTTTAAATAGTGATAATCTATATTTTTTATTTAATGGTCAAAAATTAGCTGATAATGCCGTTTTACCTATGGGAAAAGGTGTTGCAGTAAGTAATGGTGATAGCTTAGAGAAAGTTTTGACAACGGCTAAAAGTTTAGTTTCTCTTAGTATGCCAAATGTTCAAATTACAACTAATGTATCTGAATTACGAGGACAGGTACAATCGCAAAATGTGCTACTTGATAATTCAAACAATATTGCCCAGATACCATCTGCTGGATTTTATGTTACCCTGACTGCTAGAAATAATGGTCAGGTAGTAAACGTAAGAGTACCATTCGGTAACGCATATACAGTTACACAAAATGCGCCAGAAGTTCAGGTTTCATTTGAGCAAAACAATGCGACTCAAAAATTGAATGTAAATAATTTAATCTTTCAGATTACTTCAGGTTCAAAATTTCATCCATTAAATTTTGTTGGAAGCAATAAAGTACAATTTAAATTGTCAGCTAGCAATAATGGTACGTTGACTGTAGACTCAGATACTGTTGATCCATCACAACCAGGAAGTTTGGGTCAATTTAAAGTTACTGCAACTAATAGTCAGGGTCAGAAGTCTACGTCTAGTTTTGAAGTTTATGTAATGCCTCAAGGAATGCAAAGATTGGGCGTAGATATTTGGACTGATAGTTATCGCATTTCTGATGGAAGAGTTTGGAAGAATGAACAACTGAACCGTGGGGATGCCATATATGCTGGTAATGATACTCAAATTATTAATAAAGTAAGTTACACTAGAATATCGACTAAGAGCCAAGAAGATGCTAACAGTTCAAGTAATAATACTTGGATTAAAACTAGTGATTTAGTACATAAAAATGTCGACGCAGTCACTAAACGAGTAATGCATGAAGCATTAATTTATGACAGTATTGGTGGTAGTAAACTAAGAAAAATTCCGGCTTTCAAATTGATGACCTTTGAAAAGAAAATATATGTAATTAAGAATGTTAAATATTACAAGGTGATCAATGCACCAGATTACATTAAGGCTGCTAATGTTGATGGGACTAAGCGTACTTTAAAGAAGAATGCTTATATTTACGCTACAAGTAATCGCCGTGCGAATAAGAATGTTTTACGCAAGGGTACTAAAATTACAACGTATGGCAGTTCCTATAAATTCAAGAATGGTAAACGATATTATCGTATTGAAGGTGCAACGAAAACACAAAAACGTTATGTTAGAGTAACTAATTTTAAGTAGAAAAAAACGTTTCTGAAAATGATACAATCCCACTAAAATGGAAGAATCAAACGCAACGCATACATTCTTGATAAGAAAACCCAAAAACACAATGTGCTCTATTTCAGACCAGTTGAAAATGATCTTGAAGATTACTATGACTGGATGACGGAATACCAAGAAAAGCATCCTGATCAACCAATTTTCACAAGTGAATGGTTATTTCCATCAATGAAAAATCCAAGCAAACACATTGATGAAAGGCGCTACTACATGATTATGCACAAAGTAGGTGAAGTGATAAATATCGATTATCTTGGGACACACACGATGAGAAAAACAGGAGCTTATCGTGTCTATGAACAATCAAATCATAATATTGCGTTAGTTATGCAGCTATTGAATCACTCATCAGAAAAAGTTACTTTGGCTTACCTTGGATTAGATAAGGAAGCTAGGGAACATATCTTAGATACGATTGATTTTGGCTAATGCTGAGAGGAGGATTCTATGGCCTTTAAAAACATTTAAGACCAATAAGTAATCGTTTAGCTCCTTAAAATGCGAATTTATAAAAAGTACAAAATTAAAGCATCGTCGAATTGACGATGCTTTTTCTTTTTTTAAATATATTAAATTATGTAAAGTAACTAATGCATGCGTGAAAAATCGAGCTCTTGATCTGTTCCAAGCAAACGATCTACTTTTTCTTCCATTACTAAACGACGCTTGCCATACATCATCCAAATTGTAACGATCAATCCAAAAATCAATGGAATAATCGTTGTAGCCCAATCATTAAAGTCACCTGTCCAAGTTGATGGTGAGTTCCAACCCCATTGAATATTTATAAAATAATCGTTAAAGAAGTGAACAATCATAATAAACCACAATTTACCAATGTAAAAGTAGGCAACAACCCACATCATCGCATCAGTAACTGCCAAAACTTGCGAGATTGTGGCCGCAACCGTTTGCCCATTCCATCCAATGTTAGAAAAATGGGGCAAAGCAAATAATAAAGTTGAACCATAGACAGCGATAGGAATACGCCATTTTTTCAATTTTCTGGAAGCGATTAGCAAAATCATAATGTTGATATAGCGTTCTGCTTCTTCAAGAACTCCTGGTTCCAACGCAGAAGTAAAACTGGTACATTGATATATTTACTGTGAATGTCAACAATATAAGAAAATAAAATCGAGAAGATGTTATTGCCGTTGCCACCAAAAGTATTCCACGCAACATTTATTACTAAAAGTAGAATCAGTAATGCAAAGGCAGAAACAACGTCTTGGTTATTTATAGAATGCATTACCGGCAAGTTTTTGCTGATAAGCAGGCCTTGATCGCTGCCATATTGCACATCAAGAAAGAGACCAAAAGCTATCAATCTTAAAAACCAATTTTTTATTTGACTAGCTGAGACCATCGCTACTGGCAATAGTAGAACCAACCAAACTAGCCATAAAAGCAGAATTATTAAAATCGATACTTGTGGCATCAAATGCAGCAAATTGTTACCGGTAATTGCCCAGTATTCGCAAAACTGATCACGCAGAATCAGCAAGTTTTAAATAATACGTAGCTTTGTTTTTGCCTTGAAAATAATTTAAAACTAACAGCAAAAACAATTCTCCGGCAACCTAAAAATTATTCCTGCTAAAGGTTGCACCTTCATATAACTGAAATAAAATGGCATAAATTATCTCAATATTTAACAGCAACTGCCATCTAGACCGCCTCCAACTTAATATTTTCATTCTATCTCTTCTAAATATTTTCATTATACCTATTTGATAGCAAAAATAATACAAAATAATTAACTAAGGAGCGATTTGATAGAAAAAACAGTTTCTATCTTATATAATACAGGAGTAGAAGATAGATAAGGTAATAGAGGTAACGATGATGAAATTCAATAAGAAAATTGCACTTGTTTCTGTTGCTGCATTAATGGGAATTGCCCCCGTGGCAACTATTGCAATCAACAATAACCAAGTTGTTACTGCTGCTACTTATAGTCAGCGGAAACTTAGCTTCAAACATAATTCTTATGTTTATAACAAAAAAGGACAAAGAGTATATAAATACAAAAAGCAAAATGCGTACTTTAAGAAAAATTCTAGCTTAAAGGCAGCTATTGTCACTAGCAATGCTAAGACCCACTATTACTTTTATGATAAAAAGGGCAGCAAAATCTACCTTAAAGTTTATACAATCAAAGGCAAGAAATATTACAACATCGGCAGTGGTTGCTACATCAACATTAATAATCTTGATCTAGTAGATAATTCAACCATTCTTACTGATCAAAATGTAAAGGTTAGAATCGATAAAACCGTTCATACCAACAACGCTGATGGTACTTTTAATAATGAAACCCTGAAGAAGGGAACAGTCATCACTGCAGATGGATTCGGTGCTATTCCGGGTGGTGAATGGATTGATTCAGGCGTACCACAAGAATATTACCGGATTGCTGGTACGAAGAATACTTATGTTTCTGCCGAATACACTACATTATTAAGTTCGGTTCAAAATGGCAACGAATTCGATGATTTATATGGTACCGCTGCTGAAGTGAAAGGTACTGCTACATCAATTTATAACATTGACGGAAAGAATATGTATCCTGGCTACACGACCTCTAAGCACGAAACTTTCGCTGTTGATGCCGCAATGTATCTTTGGGTACCAAGTGAACAAAAAGCAGAATTATTCTACTCAATCAACACTACTCCGATTGCTGTTTATGATAGCAAGCACCAACAAAAATTTGAGAGACCAAGTGAGCCTTTTTTTGTTAAAGCTTCAGCAACGATAATTTCTCAGGGAGTAACGCCAACTCCTATCAACACTGCTTCTGAAGCTGAGCAGGATGCTGAACCTGCAAGCACAAGTCAGCAAAGTGCTTTAAATGAAGAATTATCAAAAGCTGACACTGTTAAAAAGAGTTTGAAATACACCAATGCAAGCAAGACTAACCGTGATACCTATGATAAGGCCATCAGTAAAGGCAAAACTCTTGCCGATTCAAAGACTGCAACTGGTACACAAGCAATTCTAGAAACAGCATTAATCAAACAAGCGGAAAATAATTTGAATGGTGCCAAAATCAAGGTTGCTTATCCAAACTTCTTAACCGATTATGATAAAGTTAAAATTCGCAATGCGGCAATTTCTGCAACAGGTTCTAACTCTATCCAGTGGGCAAATCATGATCGTGAATTGTGGCAAATGGAGTATGGCAAAAACGATCAAGTAAGTTACAAGAAGCTTGATCTTAATGATTACATTCAAGCCGATACCCCTAAGATTAAGAATAAGAAGGGTTATGATTCTTCTGCAACTCCTGCTTCAATTGAAAAAGATTCAACTTTAGCTAAGTATGCCAAAATGCTTGATTATGATATGCGAAAGAGTGCTTTAGTAGCCAAAAAGAATACCTATATTTATCAAAGCTCAACAAAGGTAGGCTCAGGTTCTAACTTCAACGTCAACAAGATCAGTTTGAAAAATACTGGTCGTACAATCAAGAAGGGCAACAATATTGGCTATTACACTACTTTGGTTGTAAAAATTAAAGGCCAATACTACTTCATGATTCAAGAAAAGAGTACATACTTCATTAAGGCAAGTGACGTTAAGCTTGATAATTTCAGCACTAGCGCAACTTACAAGAAGTATCAAAATATGATTGATAATTTGATGGGCCCAACTCAATTGATTGACTTTGAAATTTCAGTTCAAGCCAAGAAGAATACTACAATTTACAACACTGATGAATACAAAGAATTAACTCCAAGCAAGCAGATCTTAAAGAAGGGTAAATATGACTTCTTTGTTGATCCATATGTTGTAAAATACAATGGTGCATATTACTTCACTGGTGGTGAAGAGTTTAACGATGACTATGATCCTGAAGGTGCAATTAGAGCAACTGATGTAGCTAAAGTGGTCAAGGGTCAAGTATTTTAGAATAGAATAAAAACCGGTTAGCTTAGCTAACCGGTTTTTTATTTGCTTTTTTGATAAAGGTGATTTGCTTCCCAGATAGCAAGAAAAGCAATCAGACCATAAAATGCGGCGAAGTAGCCTGAATTATTGATCGAAGTAATACCAGCAATTACGGAACCAGTAAAGGATCCCAGTTAAATACCGATATTTGCAAAAATAGAATTCAATGAGGAAGCTAAATCGACGGAAGCGGGATACTTATCTTGCGCAATATCCAAAAACATAATTTGCATGGTTGCGCCATAACTTGAATAAAAGACACAGAGAATTGAAATGACGACAATACCAATCCATGGGAAATGAAGCGTGACACCCAAAAGCAAAGATAAAATAGTCATTATAAAATAAATGAGTGGCAATCGCTTAACTCCACTATGATCAGCTAAAAACCAGCAAACTTATTACCGACAATTGAACAAACGCCTAAGAAGGAAAGAATCCAGTTCAAGGCTGTTGTATCAAAGCCCAAGGGGCCAGTAATCAATGGCCGAATAAAAGTATAGTAAGTATAGTCAGCTGCACAAACAGCGACTACAAATAAAGCCGCGAAAATTATTCTCTTGTCTCCCAAGATGGCAAATTGTTTTTGCAGGTTGCTGCGGGTTTGCGGCGTATTTTTGGGAACAATCAATAGTAATGAAACTAAAGAAATAATTGTCAAAATTGAAATAACGCCAAAGCTTACATGCCAATTAGAGATATGAGCCAGCATAGTACCAATAGGCAGTCCAACAACTGATGCGATGCTAAATCCAGCAAAGACCCAGGAGAGCAAGCCAGCTCGTTTATCCATTGGTGCAATGTAATTTGCGAGTACTAGGACGAGTGAAATAATTGCTCCAGCCGTACATGCCGTTAGAATTCTTGAGCAAAACAATGACCAATAGTTGGTAGTCAAGGCTGTCCAAGTATTTCCTTACTACATAGCCCAAACTGGATAAGGATGTGTGGTACTCTTTGGCAATATCGGGCAAAACTCCTACAATCATGTATTCGTTGCAGCCCAACATAAAAGCGATGAAAATAAAAAGCATCGATTAAAGCCTGCCATGCTTCAACATATTGGTCTTCTTTTGGATTAGGCCAATGAATCAAATATAGATCAAAGTAATCCAGATCAGCCGAATAAAGAGATTCCTGAATTTGTGTGATTGCTTCCTTATATGCATGGTGTCGGCCAGGTAATTTTGAAGTGACGAAAATGTGATCACGAGGAACGCTGCTATTCTTGATAGCTCTGCCTAATGCACACCTTCATTTTCATAATTAACAGCTGAGTCCAGAAGGCGATAGCCATTAAGCAAGGCATTAGTTATCGCAGCAACGCCTACATTTCCTTGCAATTTATATGTTCCAAAACCCATTTTTGGAATACGATTACCATCATTAATTGTAAAGTATTGCATTATTTTTTCTTTCAATTAGATCTACCAATATAATCATAGATCATTTGAATTAATGCTTAAACGAAAAAGCTCATTGGAACATAATTCCAATGAGTCGTTTAATTGTGTGTAATTAGTAGACTTACTGATGCAAAGTAATATATTGTTGGTAATTATTTTGAAGGATCTTACTCCTAGAAGATTTCTTGAAGAAAAATTTAAGTAGGTCAGTAAGTCCATTACTTACTCTAATCATTTAGAGAAGCATGTTAAATAATGTGTACATAATTAAAAGACCCACATCTGGAGACTGACCCAGATGTGGTTCGAGATTTGTTGTATTTCTTGTAGTTGACAATGTAACGAGTAGCTACACCGATCATGTGGACAGAAATATGAGATCCATCAAGGGAACTGAAGCTTAAACCAAATTGCTTGTTTTAGCATCATAGCCCTTAGCTGCACGTTCGATTTTGGCAACATCGTGAGTTGCGTCCCAAACTGAACAACCATCAGCGTTGTAATTCTTTGCTACAACATTAGCAAAACGTAATGCATGACTGCTATAAGTCCATGCTTTTTTACCAAATTTAGCTCTTGCAGAATTGATAACTGCTAAAGCATATTTGCTGATCTCAGCCTGATCAGCTTTAGAAAGGTTAGTGACATCAACTGTACGATTGTCTGATGAATCGTCATCACTAAACACATTATTCTTCATACAGCCATTGAGCCTTTAACCAATGCAGCTTTATCTGATTTACTTAATTTGCCCGTATTAGCTTTTAAAACATTACTCTTTGTATAGCCTGAATAGAAGTTAATATTTGTGGTTGCTGCAGCTTGAACAGTTTGGCAACTGATATTGTTATCTTGATTATTAATAAAGGAAATTCCTCCAAATGCCAATGCTGCAGAAACTCCAAATAAAGAAATTAACTTATAGCTCTTTTTCATAAATTTCCTAATCTACAATTTATATATAACAAAGCCATACAAATTTCGAAAACTTATATGCGAGGAGTAGTCGGTTCCTCATAAGTTTTACTCTTCAAAGTCTCTTCAGGTATTACATTACCAGTTTATAAGTGGTCGTCTATACTCGAATACGTTAAATAACAGCTTAAGTTATTAAATATATGGCGTTTTTAAAGTGAAGAATGCCTAAATATAGGCTTTTCGGGGGTGTTTTCTATTCAATTCTATAAAAGAAATAAATAATACAATTTATTTTTGAAAAAAGCTAAATATATAATATATTATATTAAAATAATGAATGTAATAGTATTTTTCATTAAAATATAGGGCAGAAATGCCTTAATAACAAGGGTTATTCAATTTAGGATATACGCATATAGTCATAAGTGCAGCAAAGCAGACAGGTAATTGCTAAATAATTTGTTTATTAGGGAAAAGAAATAGAATGGCATGTTATTTCAAAATTTTTATAATGAACAGAATTTAGCAAGTACGTATATATGATTTAGACTAGTATTTTTATAATCTCTAACAAATGTCGTTATAAAAACATTTTTGCTTTAAGTGATTACTTTAATCATATTTATTTGTATTATACAAATAGACTTCGGAAGAAAAGTATTTTCTTGGTTTTTATTCAAGATTTTCGCTGATTTAAATTTTTAATCAGCATATTTAAGTCTAAATGAGAATATATTTTTTGGCATAAATCACTCAATTCTGCATTTATGGTGTTCACATATACATTTAAATAAATGAATTCACCAAACTCAGAAAATCTATATACCATCAGCAAGGAATTGAATAGATTATTTTTGATTCAATATAGATAAAAACAAAACTTATAATTTATATTCTTATCAAACAACTAAACAAATGGCTGCAATAATCATCTCAACATGCAGCTTGCCTCTACAATACATGTATGACATGTTTGATTAAAACAGAAATTTTAAACATACAAAGATATCCCTGTTTTTAGCAGATATAAAAAAGCGATGATCAAATTTGATCATCGCTGAAAAATCTTTATACAATATTTATTCTATTTATCTTCTATTTATTACTTATGACTTAAATGTTTAATAATTAATTGTCTTAATCATTTTTAAATGCCAAAGAATTCATCTGTCAGAATTCATATAAAAATTAACTTTGCTGAAATCAATCAAGTTGGATAATTCATAAATATATGAAATTTATTATAGATATACAATGAAGTTATTTTAATTAATCATAATTGATCTTTGAATTTGAACACTTTCATTTAATTATTTTAGAGTCAATTAACTATTTAACTAAATTATTTTGCTAAATAGTTATGCTGTTTTGCTGAATTTCAAATTTAAATTATTCTTATTACATGTCTTATCCATAAACTAGATCGAATAATAGATAAGAATAACCTAAGCCGTGTGAAAAAATAACCATTGTCTTTTTTTCATTTACTTATGCTTGGTCAAAAAAGGTACCTGTAACCATGCCATTTTTTGCAAGAATTTTGACTCGTTTTTCTACCATCTTATGACTACTTCCCTTCTGATTATGTCTCACTAATCCGCAACCTGTAACTAAAAATATGAGTACAAATATTAGTACCAGGACGTTCCTTTTCATGATTTCACTCCTTTTTGAAAGATTTTATCCCCTAGAGTGGACTATAATGCAAATTTACAGTTGCCCTCGAGTTAACTCTAGCTATTAAAATCAAATTACATTCGATATCTGTAGTTTAGAAAGGAAATATCATGGCGTGGATTTTTAATCTTAATTATTGGAATAATTGTCGGTGCAGGTAGCTTTTGGGTCTTTAACTCCTTCGAACCTGCAACTTTCTCTTCAATTTCAACTAGTAATTTAAGGCAATGGTGACTTTAAAAAGATTTATAATCAACTAAAAGAAGCAGACGTCTGAAGTTAACCCCCAGGTTGGATTTTCGTCCAACTCTGGGGGTTAACTTCAAAAAGCACTACTTTTTATTTACTTTTGCTTACTCTGTGAGCACTATAATATAGTAAAGATCGTACTGACTTTAATGGATTCGATATGATTTAAAATTTTGATTTCAAATTACATTTCATTAAAAGAAATTAATTTACAACCAGTCTTTTTGGCTAATTTTTTACATGAATCCGTAAAATCTGATTTTAAAAACAAAGAATATTTCTTTTGCGGATATTTAAAAATTGTACTCAAATTAATTAATTTTTCTAAAATACTTTTAGAAATTGGCTCATTCTTCCATTTGCATTCACCAAAGTATGCCAAATATTCATCAGGTGTAATTCCAACTACATTTAACTCGACTTGCGTTTTAGTCCTTGGATCCGTACCCCACCAATTATTTAGATAAATAAAAGGTTCTGGAATAAGATTTGTATCATCAATGTGCTCCCACAGATAGTTTTGTGAAAGCTTTTCGAATTCCGGTCCCATGAAACGATCAATGTCAGATTTAATAATCGTTAGTACAGTTTCTATTTTTCCGCGAAGAATTGTACTCATATATTTACTAACATAAGTATGCCAAAATCTGAATAAACCGGATGAGAACATAATCTCTAAAATAGAAGTACAAAAATAACTCCAAGAATTTCTGTTTCTTGGAGTTATTTTTATGTACTTTCTGTAAAAATTTTCTTAGATCTTTTGTTCTTTAAGGGCACGATTTCCAATATCATGACGATAAAAGATATCTGAAAGATTAACTTTATTCAAATATGAATACACGTTATCTTGTGCTTGAATTAAACTATCGGTTTCTGAAATCGCCATAAAGAGACGACCCCCGTCTCCAATTAAATCTTCTAAATTGCCCTTAACATTTGCATAATCAATATAAGTATTCTTATTTTCAGGTAATTTTCCAATTTGAATATTAGGAGCTGGATGAGTTGGGTAACCTTGGCTGCAGACTACTACACCTAATACGGCTTTGCTGGTTTCTTCAATTTCAGGCAGCTTTTCATGATTTACCGCCGCATCAATGACTTCGGCAAAATCATTTTTAACACGAGGCAACACAACTTGGGTTTCAGGATCACCTAAACGAACATTGTATTCGATGACTTTAGGACCTTGCTCAGTCAACATCAAACCAATATACAATACACCACAATAATGGTATTCTCCCTGAATTAAACCATTCATCGTTGGTTCGACTATTTCGTCGATCATTCTTTGCCGATCTGCCTGTTTTAATTGTGGTAAAGGAGAATATGAACCCATACCGCCTGTGTTAGGACCCTTATCGCCATCTCCCACTCGTTTATGATCTTGAGCCATCGGCAAAATCGTAAATTGGTCTTCAGAAACGATGACAAACATGGAATATTCTGGTCCAACCAGGCATTCTTCAAGAACAATTGCTGTTTGACCGCCGGCAAACATTTCTTTGATTGTTTCTTCAGCAACGGCTTTATTCTGAGCAATAGTCACACCTTTACCACCAGCCAATCCGTCTTCTTTAATAACAACTGGATAGTCAAAATCCTCTAAACCAGAAATACAAGCCTCAGGACTAGTAAAAGTTTCATGCCGAGCAGTTGGAATATGATATTTGTTCATAAAGCGCAAAGCATAGTCCTTTGACCCTTCTAGTTGTGCTGCTCTTTGATTAGGTCCAAAAATCTTTTGACCAGCTTTCATAAATTTATCCGTAATACCAGCACAAAGGACATTTTCCGGTCCCACAAATGTCCAATCAACAGCTTCAGTTTCCGCAAATTTTAGCAAACCATCGAGATCAGTTTCTTCAATTGGAACAGTTTCGACGCCGATTGTTTGCATGCCAACATTACCAGGTGCGCAATAAACAGTTTTTACATGTGGACTCTCTTTAAGCTTTTTTGCTACAGCAAACTCACGTCCACCCGAACCAACGACTAATAAAGTTAAATTATATTTCATAATTTTTTCTTTCATTAACTAATGTCTAAAGTGACGATAACCTGTAAATACCATCGCAACACCGTATTTATCTGCCATTTCAATTGAATCTTGATCACGAATTGATCCACCTGGCTGAACAATAGCTTTGATTCCGTTTTGAGCAGCGTATTCAACACAGTCATTGAATGGGAAAAAGGCATCTGAAGCTAGGACAGTATGTTGATCAATTGCCTCACCGGCATGTTTAATTGCAATTTTGGCTGAATCAATTCTGTTAGGTTGACCAGCACCTACTCCAAGAGTTCGCTCATCATTAGCAACTACAATGGCATTTGACTTAGTGTGCTTTACAGCCTTCAAAGCAAACATCATTGTTTTCAGTTGAGCCTTAGTTGGTCGAACCTTAGTTACCACTTTCCAGTCAGCGATATTTTCGATCAAGGTATCTTGTTCTTGCTGTAAAACACCACCCATGACTGACACAATCTCTGGACGTGTTGGTTCATTTTCTTTATCAAAGTCTAATTCGAGCAATCTGATGTTTTTCTTCTTTTCCAAAACCTTAAGTGCATCATCATCAAAACCTGGTGCAACAACAATTTCCAAAAATATCTTGTGCATCTTTTCAGCTGTCGCTAAGTCAACTTTTCTATTTAAAGCAATGACTCCACCAAAAATTGAAACTGAATCTGCTTTATATGCCCGATCCCAAGCTTCTTCAAGATTATTGCCACGACCAATACCACATGGATTCATATGTTTCATCGCAACAACAGTTGGTTCATCTTGAAATTCACGAATACAGCGCAATGCTTCATCGGCATCTTTGATATTGTTGTAAGAAAGTTTTTTGCCATGTAATTGATGTGCTTGAAGAATAGAGAAGCTCTTAGGAATTGCATCTTCATAAATCCAAGCTTTCTGGTGAGAGTTTTCACCGTAGCGCATTTTTTCTTTTAAGTCATAGGTCAAAGTTAATTTTTCTGGATCTTCAAGTCCAACTTGCTTAGTCAAATAATTGGCAATAACAGCATCATAAGCAGCAGTTGCCCTGAAGACCTTTGCTGCTAATTTTGCCCTTGTTTCAAGAGTGGTGTTACCCTTTTCCTCAATTTCTTTTAAAACAAGATCATAATCTGCCTTATCAGTCACAACAGTGACATCTTGATAATTCTTTGAAGCAGCACGTAAAAGACTTGGACCACCAATATCAATGTTTTCGATTGCTTCTTCAGTCGTTACATCAGGCTTTTCAATAGTTTGTTTAAAAGGATAAAGATTTACACAAACTAAATCAATCGTCTGAATATTCAATTTCTTCAAAGTTGCCATATGTTCTGGATTATTTCTCTTAGCGAGAAGGCCGCCATGAATATATGGATTTAAAGTTTTTACACGACCATCTAGAATTTCGGGAAATTTAGTAACCTCTTCAACACTAATTGTTTTAATGCCAGCTTGATCTAAAACCTTTTTAGTACCACCGGTTGAAACAATTTCATAATCATTTTGAGTTAAGCCTTTGGCAAAATCTACCAAATTGGTTTTATCGCTAACGCTAATCAATGCTCGCTTCATTTTTAGTCTTCTTCCTTTTCTATTCTTTGACTTAATACTTTTTTTAACGTAGCTGGAAATAATTTATGCTCTGTTGCATGCACTCTCGCTTCAAGAGTATCAACCGTGTCATCTGAATAAATTGGTACCGCTTGTTGAGCAATAATTGGCCCATGATCTAGGTGAGCATCAATAAAATGAACAGTGACCCCAGTTTCTTTTATTTTTCCTAACTTATAATCCTTAAAAGCTTTTTCAATTGAATTAAGGCCTGGGTAGTTTGGCAATAAAGCAGGATGCAAATTAATAATCGAATTTGGATACTTATCCAAAATTGTGGGACCAACCACTCTCAGATACCCTGATAAAACTACGAAATCAATTTGATAATCTTGCAACACTTTGAGTAGACGCTTTTCATATGCATCTTTACCGCCACACTCTTTAACAGAAAAAGTCTCGTATGGCACTCCCAATCTTTCGGCCCGTTTAATTACTGGAGCATGCGGATGATTGCAAAACATTAAAGCTTCCGTTCCAGGAATATCACCAGATTGAAATTTTTTTGTTAAAGACTCAAAATTAGTGCCATTCCCAGAGGCTAAAATAGCAACTCTCATTTTTGTCTCCTATTCAATGACGATCTTCTCTTGACCTTCAGGACGAGCGACTAATTTACCAATTTCATAAAACTTTTCATCTTCAGAATTCAGCTGTTCTTTAACTAAATCAACATTAGAAGGCGAAACGGCTAACACTAGACCGATCCCCATATTGAAAGTGTTAAAACAATCTTTTGCATTCAAATGACCTAAGTCTTTCAAATAAGTAAAAATTGGCAAAACCGGCCAAGAGCCTTTATTAACAATCGCTTGTAAATTGTCACTATAAATCCGTGGTAAGTTTTCGATGAGTCCACCACCAGTAATATGAGCAATTCCGTGAACCAAATGTTTTCTGACTAACGGCAAAACGGCTTTGACATAAATTCTAGTGGGTGTAAGCAATTCTTCGCCAAGAGTTTTTCCCCCCAATTCGGTTGGCTTCTCATTTAAAGAGATCTGATGATCTTTAAAGAAAATTTTTCTAACCAAACTAAAACCATTGGAATGAACGCCACTTGCTGGTAAAGCAATCAAGTGATCGCCTGCTTTTGCCAAAGAACTAGATAATATATTTTCTTTATCGGCAATACCAGTTGAGAAACCAGCTAGATCATATTCGTGGGGCTCATACATATCAGGCATTTCTGCGGTTTCGCCACCAATTAGAGCTGACCCGCTTTGCTTACAGCCTTCTGCCACACCTTTAACTACATCTGCGAGTTTTGTAGGATTATTGTGACCACAAGCAATATAATCTAGGAAAAATAATGGTTCGGCACCTTGGGCTAGCACATCATTTACACACATCGCTACACAATCAATACCGACCGTGTCATTCTTATGCAGACTTTGAGCAATCATCAATTTAGTGCCAACACCATCTGTGCCTGAGACAAGAACAGGATGTTGATAACCCAATTCTTCTAAATCAAACATGCCACCAAAGCTGCCAATACCGCCCATTACACCCTTACGTTTGGTCGCAGCCACCAAAGGTTTAATTTTAGTAACCAAATCGTAACCAGCAGTGACATCTACGCCTGCTTCTTTATAACGATTCATTTTATAATTCCTTTCTTTGTCGCCGTTCTTGAGCATTAAGGGATGCTAAATATCCTGCTTCATAATCATCTAATTCAGTTGGATAATTTCCATTGAAATATGCAACCGTCAGTCCTGATGATTTTCCTCTATCTGGTACATCAATTGCCTTAATTAAGCTGTCGACGCTTAAAAAATTAAGACTATCAGCACCAATGATTTTTCGCATTTCTTCAACTGAATAATGGGCAGCCATTAATTCAGCTCGTGTTGAAATATCAATTCCGTAAAAACAAGGAAATCTAAAGGGCGGACTAGCAATTCTTAAATGCACTTCTTTAGCACCGGCTTCTTTAAGCATTTTTACAATTTGCTTAGAAGTCGTGCCTCTAACGATCGAATCGTCAATCACAGCAATTTTTTTACCTGCAACGACGCCCCGCACAGCCGAAAGCTTTAACTTAACGCTTCTTTCACGCAGTGCCTGAGTTGGCTGAATAAATGTCCTAGCAACATATTGGTTTTTAACTAGACCCATTTCATAAGGCAAACCTAATTCTTCAGCATAGCCTGAAGCCGCAGATAAGGATGAATTAGGGACTCCAATCACCATATCAGCATTGGCTGGAGCTTCACGAGCTAACAGGCGACCCATTCTTTTTCTGGCATTATGAACGGTTACGCCATGGATGATGGAATCAGGACGAGCAAAATAAATATACTCCATTGAACAAATCGCTAAATGAGTTTTTTTAGTGAAGTGATCGATTTTCAAGCCATCTTTGTCGACAATAATTAGTTCGCCAGGCTGAACGTCACGAACAAATTTAGCGCCAATGATATCTAATGCACATGTTTCACTAGAGATAACGTATGCACCATTGTCTAACTTGCCAATACACAGAGGACGAATTCCATTAGGATCTAAAGCTGCAATCATGCGGTCTTTTAGTAAAAGCAAGAAGGCAAAACCTCCATGGACTTCATTTAAACTTTGTTTTAAAGCTGAAATAAAACCATCTTTAATATGATTACGAATCAAATGAATTAAAATTTCCGTATCAGATGAAGATTGAAAGATTGCGCCCTGCTTTTCTAATTTATTTCTTAAAGTTACGGCATTAACTAAATTACCGTTATGTGCCAAAGCCACATCTCCATCTAGAAAATGAAAGAGAAACGGCTGCACATTTTGAATGGAATTACGCCCGGTCGTACTGTATCTAACGTGTCCAATTGCGCTATCACCAATTAGTTTTTTCAAATCATTTGGATCAGCAAAAGCATCGGATAAGAGGCCACGATCGCGGTGTTGGTATAAATGTTCTCCATCGCTTGAAACAATTCCGGCACCTTCTTGACCGCGATGTTGTAAATTATGTAAACCTAAATATGTTAATTGACTGGCATCTGGAGCACCGAATACACCAAATACACCACATTCCTCATTTAGGCTTTTGATTTCATTAAACAAGGAATGCACTCCTTCCAAATTTTCTGTAATTCAGCAATTTTTTCATTTACTTGATCGTTCGACAATGAAATATTTAACTGTTTATCATTTGTCACTTGACCAATTTCAGTAACTGCTTTGCCCATTTCTTGTTCAAACCTTTCAGCATTTTCGGGATCAACAGAAACAAGCAATCTTCCCGGAGTTTCGCTAAACAGAAGATTTTTATCAAAAGCAAGATTTACTTCAGCCCCAAAGTCTGTATCAAATAAACTTTCAGCAAGAGCAACACCTAATCCACCTTCACTTAAGTCATGAGCACTTTTTAATAAGCCAACAGTCATCAGCTTTTGTAATTTGTAGAGATATTCTTTAATTTCTAATAAATTCGGAGCATGTGGCAAACCACTGATTTTGCCTTCAATCATCTTTTGTAATTCTGAACCTGCAAAATCAGCATCTGTTTTACCAACAAGATAAATCTTGTCGCCAGTCGCCTGCATGTGCATTGGAACAACATGATCATAATTTTTGATCAAACCGACCATGCCAATCATTGGTGAAGGATAAATAGCCTTGCCATCATTTTCGTTATAAAGAGAAACATTTCCTGAAACAACAGGTGTCTCTAGGATTTCACATGCATCGGCGATTCCTTGACAAGATTGATGTAATTCCCAGAAAATCTCGGGATCATTAGGATCACCATAATTTAGACAATCAGTAATTGCCAATGGCAAACCACCACTAGCAACAATATTTGTCGCACTTTCAAGCACGGTTCTTTGACCACCAACTTTAGGATCAAGGTAGACAAATCGACCATTGGTATCAGTCGTCATTGCAATTGCTTTTTTAGTATGACGGATACGTAAAACTCCTGCGTCAGAGCCGGGACCAACAATCGTATCCGTTCTAACTTGTGAATCATATTGCTGAGTTACAAACTGATCATTGGCGACGGTTGGTTGATTTAACAGCTTTCTTAAAGTCTGGCCAGCATCGGTAATATTCGGCTTCCAGTCTTCTTGTTTTTCCGCATCGATTATTCTTTGTGGCTTTTTTTCTTTGCTCTCTTCTTCAAGAACTTCTTCAGTTAAAGTTACAACAGGAATATCACATACTGTTTGACCATCATGGTGAAGGACATATCTGCCATCATCAGTAATGCGACCGATAGTCACAGCATCAAGATTGTACTCATCAAAAATTTTCTTAACGTCTGCTTCATGACCCTTCTTAACACAAAGAAGCATTCTTTCTTGAGACTCGCTAAGCATAATCTCATAGGCAGACATATTAGGTTCACGTTGAGGAACCAAGTCAAGATTAAGATCCATGCCGGCCTTACCTTCAGTTGCCATTTCCGCACTTGAAGAAACAATTCCGGCCGCACCCATATCTTGGATACCGACGAGCCATTCACGATGATTCAAAATTAATTCTAAGCAAGCCTCCATCAGAAGCTTTTCCATAAATGGATCACCGACCTGAACCGCAGAACGTTGTGTCGCATGTTCTTTCGAAAAATCAGCTGAAGCAAAAGTGGCACCATGTATTCCATCACGACCGGTTTTAGCACCAACATACATCACCGCATTGCCAAGTCCAGTTGCGTCACCATGTTCCATATCTTTAATATCCATGATTCCCACATTCATGGCATTCAATAAAATATTGCCGTTATAACAAGGATCAAAAGTGGTTTCTCCGCCTAAGTTAGGAATTCCCATGCAGTTTCCGTAATCGCCAACACCTTTAATGGTTTCTTCCATCTTGTAGCACATTGTGGGGTTGTCTTTTAATTCGCCAAAATGAAGAGAATCGAGAATTGCTACAGGACGAGCACCCATACTAAAAACGTCTCGTAAAATTCCGCCAACACCTGTTGCTGCTCCTTGATAAGGCTCAACTGTAGTTGGATGATTGTGGCTTTCTGCTTTAAAAACAACTGCCTGTCCATCATCAATATCTACTACGCCGGCACCCTCACCCGGGCCTTGAACAACCCGTTTTCCTTTTGTAGGAAAGAGCTTTAATACTGGCTTAGATTTCTTGTAAGAACAGTGTTCACTCCACATTGCTGAAAACAAACCAATTTCAGTGTAGTTAGGCAAGCGATGAAGCAAATGATCACAAATATAGTTATATTCATGCTCTGATAAACTCCAATCAAGGTAAGGCTTTTTTTCTTTAATTTCTTCTGGCGTCATCGCTTGTTTCATGCTTGAACTCCTGCTTTCAAAAGAGATTTAAATAAAGGTAGACCGTCTGTTCCGCCAAGGATTTTTTCAATTGCTCTTTCAGGGTGAGGCATCATGCCTAATACGTTACCTTCCTTGTTACAGATACCAGCAATATCATGAAGACTTCCGTTTGGATTTTCACCATGATATCTAAAGACAACTTGATGATTGCTTTCCAATTCTTCAAGAATATCTTCATCTGCATAATAACTTCCTTCACCGTGAGCAATTGGAATATGAATTATTTGCTTTTCTGAATACTCTGTAGTGAATGGTGTGTTAGTGTTATCAACTTCTAGAGCCACAGTTTTACAAATAAATTGAAGATTATTGTTCTTTTTAAGTGCTCCTGGCAATAACCCCATTTCTGTTAATATTTGAAAGCCATTGCAAACACCTAAAACTAGCTTCCCTTCTTCTGCCATTTTTCCAACAGCTGGAATAATATTGGAAAAACGAGCGATTGCACCGGTTCTTAAATAGTCTCCGTAAGAAAAGCCGCCTGGTAAAATAGCTGCATCAAAGCCGGCTAAGCTTTTTTCCTTATAGGAAACATATTCAACTTCTGCCTTGCAAACCGTGTGAAATGCTTCATACATATCTATGTCGCAATTAGAGCCTGGAAAAACAATTACTGCAATTTTCATGCATTTTCCTCCAAAACTTTAATCTTGTAAGTTTCCATATTGAAGTTGACTAAAAGAGCTTCGGCGATATCTTTCACATCAGCCTTAACTTTATCCAAGTCATCTTCGTCTACAGTGACATCAAAAAACTTACCAACGACAATTTTCTTAACTTCGTTATGACCAAGAGAATTAACTGAATCAGTAATTGCGGCTCCTTGTGGATCAAAAACGGAAGGCTTGTAGGTTACGTAAATACGAACAGTGGTCATTTAAATCTCCTTAAGTGCTTGTTGAATACGAGCTAAATCTTGTTCATAAACAGTAGTTAAATCACCAATGTCTCTACGATAGACATCTTTATCCATATGCTTCTTTGTTTTCTTATCCCAAAGGCGGCAATTATCAGGTGAAAATTCATCTGCGAGGATAATATTGCCATCGGCATCTTTACCAAATTCAAGTTTGAAGTCTACTAACTCCATGCCTGCCTTATCAAAAAGAGGGATCAAAAGTTGATTGACTTGCCGTGATAATTCCCAAATTTTCTTTTGTTCTTCTGCATTGGCAATATGTAATGCAATTGCATCAGATTCGTTCATAATCGGATCATCAAGTTCATCGCTCTTAAAGAACAATTCTTCAACTGGGGTATCAAATTTCATCCCCTCGCCTAGGCCATAGCGACTTGAAAAATGGCCAGCTGCTATATTTCTTGTAACAACTTCAAGAGGAAACATTTTGCATTTTTTAACTAGTTCTTCGGTGTCTGAAATTTTCTTAATAAAATGAGTGGGAACGCCATTTTGTGCTAAATATTCAAAGACCAAAGTTGAAATTTCATTGTTCAAATAAGCCTTATTCTTAAAGTCGTCTTTCTTTTCACCGTTACCGGCTGTTGCTTGGTCTGTATAAACCACACGCAAGATTTCTGGATCATCCGTTGACCACATTTGCTTAACTTTACCGGTATATAACAACTTTGCCATTTTCTTCTCCTTTTTAAAATACGAACATTATAAATGAACACTCTATTATTTGTTCATCCTTATGGCAATAATACTATCAGCAGATTGTTTATATGTCAATATATAAATGTGAATATTTTTAAGGTGGGTCTTTTATATTGTTCGTATTTTACTAAAACTAAGTAAAAAATAAGAGCCTTATCAAAGGCTCTTATACATAATAAATTAATTAACTTTTGTCTTCCAAATGTGGGTCTCATTGATTTCCTGCAAGGTCTTTTCAATATTATCAGTGAGAATCGTCACGTGACCCATTTTACGGTTATGACGGATTTCGGCTTTGCCATAATAATGAAAATGCCAGTTGCTCTTCTCAGGAATTGTCTTTCTGACGCCAGCAACATGTTGTCCTAAAACATTAACCATGACCACTTTTGATAGCAGTTTAATTTTAGGCAATGGCCAATTGCAAATAGCACGGTCATGAATATCAAATTGACTAAAATTGCATGCTTCAATCGAATAGTGACCTGAATTATGAGGACGCGGCGCTAATTCATTTACATAAATATCCCCATTTTTTAGAATAAACAACTCTACGCCTAAAATGCCACGCAAATGAATTGCCTCTGCAATGCGTTTAGCAATTGCTTGTGCTTTGTCCAATATTTCTTTTGACACCCGTGCGGGAACAATACTTATATGCAAAATTTCGTCTGCGTTATAGTTTTCACTAACTGGAAAGACTGTTACTTCACCCTTAGTATTCCTTGCCACCATTACAGATGCTTCAACTTTAAATGGTACCCATCCTTCAAGGATGCAATCACCAGTTGCTAAAATTTGTTCAACATGTTGATTGTTCTTAAGATCAGCATCGCTCTTCAATACCTCTTGACCATGACCATCATAGCCGCCCTCGCAAGTTTTAAGCACGCAATTATAGCCAATCTGCTTAATAGCTTCTTTCAAGTCAGCCATATTTTTAACAGGTAAATAAGGTGCGGTCATACAGCCGGCACTGCGCAAAAAGTTTTTCTCACGTAATCGATGCTTAGTAATATACAGCAATTGCGTTCCTTGAGGAATTTTTACTTTGTCTGCAACATCTTTTAGTGCTTTAAGATCGACATTTTCGAATTCATAGGTTAAAACATCGCTTTCTTTTGCCAGCTCTTCAATCGCCTTAACATCTGAATATTCAGCAACAATTTGCTTGTCGGCAACTTGACCGCAGGGACAGTTAGGCGTTGGATCTAAAGTAATTACTTTCATACCACCATACTTAGCTGATAAGGCCATCATTTGACCTAATTGACCGCCGCCAATAATACCAATTGTTTTTCCTTGCTCAATAAAATCTGGATCAGTCAAGTTCTGCACTGCTTTCTTTTGCTTCATCATGCATCTTTTGTCGATAATTCTTAAGTTGTTGTCTTATTTTTTCGTTGCTAATTCCTAAAATTTCTAATGCTAGCAAGGCAGCATTACTTGCGCCAGCATTTCCAATTGCCGTTGTAGCTACAGGGATTCCTGTTGGCATTTGCACAATTGATAAAAGAGAATCCATGCCGCCTAACGCCTTGGTTTGTCCAGGCACGCCAATTACTGGAATAACTGTATTAGCCGCTGTCATACCTGGCAAATGAGCCGCCATCCCGGCACCTGCAATAATCACTTTAGTGCCGCGTTTTTCAGCTGCTTTAGCAAAATCAAGCATTTCATTCGGCATTCTATGTGCTGAAATGACATGTTTATCATAATCAATTCCAAATTGATCTAAAATCTGACAAGCATGCTTCATGGTTGGCCAATCAGATTTACTACCCATAATTACGCTTATTTCTGTCATGACTGCCTCTTAAAATAATCCTGTAATCTGACCATTATCATCAATATCCATTTTTTCGGCTGCTGGATGCCTTGCTAAACCTGGCATTGTCATCATCGTACCTGATAAGGCAACGATAAATCCTGCACCTAATTTTGGCACTAAGCTGCGAATATGAAAGTCAAAATCAGTTGGCGCACCTAGTTTTGCTTGATCATCTGTAAATGAATATTGTGTTTTGGCAATACAGATCGGCAAGTTGTCCCATCCTTGCTTATTAAAAGTTTTGATTTGTTTCTTTGCTTTTTTGGATAAAACTACTCGTTTAGCACCATAAATTTTTGTAGCAATAGCTGTTAGTTTATCTTCAATTGAATCGCTATTTTGATATAATTCATGAAAATCAAATTCTTGGTCGGCAAGTTTAACAACTGCCCTAGCTAATTCTTGAGTACCTTCTCCGCCTTTTTCCCAAGCGTCAACTTTAACGGCCTGGACATTTAATTCTTCACAGGCTTCTTGGATAGTCTTGATTTCGGCTTCAGTATCGCTAACAAAGTGATTAATAGCCACAACAATTGGCAAATTATATCTTTGCATGTTTTTAATGTGTCTACGTAAATTAGCCATCCCCTTTTTCAAGGCTGAAATATTTTCCTTAGTTAAGTCATTTTTATCAACGCCACCATTGAGTTTAAGAGCGCGGCAAGTTGCAACAATGACAACAGTATTTGGAGTTTTGCCCAAAATCGGACGTTTAATATCTAAGAATTTTTCAGCTCCAAGATCTGCACCAAAGCCACATTCAGTTACTGTATAGTCAGAAGTATTCAAAGCGATTTGAGTAGCTAAGACTGAATTACAGCCATGAGCAATATTAGCAAAAGGTCCGCCATGAATAATGGCTGGCGTATGATCTAAAGTCTGCACTAAATTTGGTTTAATAGCATCCTTTAATAAAAGCGTGATCGCACCCGTAAAGCCTAATTGGTCAACAGTAGCAGGAACTTTATCGTATGTGTAGCCAACTACGATTCGACCAATGCGCTTTTTTAGGTCATGCAAATTTTCTGCCAAGCAGAGAATCGCCATCATTTCAGAAGCGGCTGTGATATCAAAGCCTGTTTCTCTAGGAACGCCTTGCATGAGGCCGCCAAGACCAGTAACAACATTTCTTAAAGCACGATCGTTTACATCCTCAACCCGTTTCCAAATAATTCTACGCGGATCTAATCCTAAAGCATTGTCGCGCATGATATAGTTATCAATTAAAGCAGCCAAGGTATTGTTAGCAGAAGTTAAAGCATGCATATCACCTGTAAAATGAAGATTAATATCTTCCATTGGGACAACTTGACTGTAACCACCGCCTGTTGCGCCACCTTTAATGCCAAAAACTGGTCCCATTGATGGTTCACGCATTGCAATCGTAGTTTGATGTCCTAGTTGATTTAATGCATCTCCTAGTCCAACTAAAACAGTCGATTTTCCTTCACCGGCAGAAGTTGGGTTAATTCCCGTCACTAAAATCAGCTTGTGTTTCTTACCTTCAATTTTCTGAACAGGTAAATTAATTTTGGCCTTATAGTGACCATATTGCTCAATATCATCAGCAGATAAGCCTATCTTTTTGGCTATTTCAGTAATAGGTTGCATTTTAGCAGCATCAGCAATTTCGATGTCAGTAAGCATTAGTTTTCCTTTCACAATACGTACAATATTAGCTATTATCATCAATATTGTTCTCATTTAATTGATACAATTACGATACATCATCCATATGTTGTTTGTAAAGAAATACATTCACGAACTTTATTGATATTTTGCATATAAAAAGCAGCAAGAGTAAAGCTCTCGGCGCTGTAAATTTTTAGTCTAAACCCACACGATGGAAAATAGTGTCAACATTCCGTAAATGCCAGTGATAGTCAAAGGCATCATCTAGATCTTTTTTCGTAAGCTGCTTTTGAATAGTCGGATTTGCCTCAAGAAGTGGTCTAAACGGAACATGTTCTGCCCAGCATTTAGCCGTTAAAGGTTGGATTGTATCATATGCATTCTCCCTGCTCATTCCGCTTTCAACTAACTTAAGCAAAACTCTGCCTGAATATATCAGACCGTGAGTTTGATTCATATTTTTAAGCATGCGGTCTGGAAAAACATCCAGATTTTTCATAATTTTGCTAAATCTGTGCAGCATATAATCTAACAAAATTGTGGTATCTGGCAAAATAATTCTTTCCGCGCTTGAATGAGAAATATCCCTTTCATGCCACAGTGGAATATCTTCAAGAGCCGTTACAACATGTCCGCGGCATACACGAGCTAGACCGCAAATATTTTCAGAGCCAATTGGATTGTGCTTATGAGGCATAGCTGAAGAGCCTTTTTGTCCTTTAGCAAAGTGTTCCTCCACTTCATGAATTTCTGTTCTTTGCAGGCTTCGAATTTCTGTTGCAAATTCTTCAAGACTGGTCGCCATCAGCGCCAAAGTTGAAATATATTCGGCATGTAAATCGCGAGGTAAAACTTGACTCGAAATTTCTTGGGGTCTTAGTCCTAATTTATCGCAGACTTTTTCTTCAATAATAGGATCAACTTCCGCAAAAGTACCAACGGCACCTGAGATTTTGCCTGCTTCGACTCCTTCGGCAGCTTCAATAAAACGTTTCCTGTTGCGCTTCATTTCCGAATACCAACGAGCCATTTTCAAGCCAAAAGTAGTGGGCTCGGCGTGAACGCCGTGAGTCCGGCCTATAGTTACGGTGTATTTATATTTACGTGCCTTATCCGCAATGATTTTAATAAATTTATCAATATCTTCCAGCAGGATTTTATTTGCTTGCTTTAGACGAAGACCTTGCGCCGTATCAACAACATCTGTGGAAGTTAGACCATAATGAACCCATTTCTTTTCATCACCTAGGCTTTCAGAGACGCAACGGGTAAAGGCAATAATGTCGTGATGGGTTGTACTTTCAATTTTCGCAATTTCGTCAATGTCAAATTTAGCATTTTGACGAATTTTTTCTACATCTTCTTTAGGAATTTTGCCCAATTCTGACCAAGCTTCATCGACAGCGATTTCTACTTCTAACCAGCTTTGATATTGATTGTTTAAAGACCATATTTTTGCCATTTTAGGACGTGTGTAGCGATCTATCATTTTTCCTCCAGCTATCATTAATAATTTTCTGACAAGTAAAGCTTATCAAATTAACAATCGCTAATCAATTATTTTCTTAACTTTGTGGCTCATGTGCTTTATAATTGTTCACTATTTTCTACTTTATTAATTACAATAATACCTAAAACAGATAATATTCATTTAAAACACGCATGATAAAAGACGCCAAGTTATCAGAATCTTGCCTTAGAAAACTACCATCTGATTAGATTCTAATACTGAACAAATTGTGATTGATTATTTAGAAAATAATCTAGATGAAATTGATAATCTTACCATCAACAATTTAGCTAAAAAGACGCATACTTCAAATGCTTCGATCATTCGTTTATGCCATAAAGTTAATTGCTCAGGTTTTCCCGAGTTAAAGATTAAATTGATTAAAGAACGTGAAAATCAAAAATATATTAATAATGATGTTAATTTTACCTTTCCATTTACCCCAGCTTACAACTTAAATGAAATAGCTAAGTCGATGACAGACTTATATAATAATGATTTGAAGCTTCTTTATTCATCTCTTGATATGGAGAAAGTTGAACGAATCGCTAAAAAAATCTTCTTTGCCAGTCGAATCTTTATTTTTGGTATCGGTGACTCTGGCTTAACCGCTCGAAGTTTCATTAATAAAGTCAACAAGCTCAATATCTATCCAATTTTTGCATCAGAAAATGATGAAGCCGATAGCAATAGTCAACACTTAAGAAAAAATGATATTGCTTTGATTGTCACATACGGAACCAGTAATAAAGATTACGCCCACGTGATGCGCAATTTACAAAATAGTGATGGACAAATAATTGTAATTACCGCAGACAGAAACAGTTTACTTTCTAAAAATAGCGACTATCTATTAATCATTCCTGATGAAGAAAAAAAGCATAAAGTGTAGTGACCCAGCAAAATTGGACACTTTATTGATATTATGCAACCAAGGATTGATTCCGGAATTGTTCCGGAGTCAGTCCTTTTAGTCTGCTCTTTATCCTTTCTTCGTTATAGTATTTAATGTATTTCTCAATTGCTTCCTTGAGCTGTTTTAAGCTGTGATATTTGTATTCTTGACCGTAGAACATTTCTGTTTTAAGAAGGCCAAAGAAGTTCTCCATCAGCCCATCGACAACTAAGTCTTTAGCATAATGAGTTGGAATCATATCGGTAAAATGAGCTTGATACAAGTCAATTCGCCTACCCTACTTTTGATTTGCAGGGACATACAGGAGAGAAAACTACTTACTCTGTTCCTCAAGTAGTTGGCTATAGGCCATCTAACGACAAGATCGAAGTTAAATTTGATACACACGAACAAAACTTTGAAGTTGAATACACGGTTGAGAAGATCAACTACAAGATTATCTTTAATGATTTAAACGGCAATCAAGTTGGCACGATTGAAGATCAAACAGGTAACTATGGCGATACCATTCAGCTTGATAACATCCCTGATGGCTATCACTTGCCTAAAAATTCACTTGGCAGCTTTGATTTAACAAGCAATACAACTTATATTATTTCTGTTGAGCCGGACGAAATCTTGCTTAACCTTATAGGTGTCGATGATAAAGGCAATGACTTGAAACTTAACCGCCAGGTATCAGGTAAATTCAATGAAACCGGCAAGTTTGAAGTTCCTCAAGTTGAAGGCTACACAACCGCAAACCCTATAATGGATGTTAAATTTACCAAAGAAAATGATCCGATCAAGATTGAATACACTCCTGAACAGCACACGATCACCATTAGCTATATTTCTATTTCCGGTGACACCCTAGCTCCTAAGAGAGTTATCAAGACTGCATATCAAGAGCCTTACTCTATTGAAGCAATTGATATTCCAGGCAAACATGTATTAGAAAATCAGAAACGTTCTGGTGTCGTGGGGATTCAAGATCTTGAATTTGCCTTTGTTTATCAAGATGGAGACAACAATTTTGATGATTCAGTTACAGATTTAGATACTTTAATTGCTAATAATGGAGTGGCTGAAAAGCCTGCTAAAGCTGATCCTGAACAAATCCAGGTAGTTCCGGCTAACTCTTTGTTAATAGCAATATCAAAACCGCTCCTTTGACTTCTAAAGCCCTAAACGATAAGAATAACAAAGATATTTTAAGATAAAGAGTTTAATTAAAAATAAACTGGTATTTCAGCATTTAAGAATAATTTCAATATCAGTGATGTATTTTAAAGTACAAATAGCTCATTATTGCCTTAGCAATAGTGAGCTATTTTTTATAATGTTTTATTTATATAGAGGGAGAAAAAGTAGGATTTATTTAACAATAGCTTTTGTAGTATCTTTATCAAAGAAGTGAGCCTTGTTAACATCAAAGCCCATCTTAACCTTGTCACCTAAGTTAACATAATTCGTACCTTTAATAGTTACTGGCGTAAATGGATTTTCAACAGTATATTTTGTTCCTTGAAGAATAACTGGCTTGCCATAGTACTTAATGCTTGATCCAGCCTTCAATTTTTTATAATTAGTAAGTTGTTTGCCATTACGGTTATAAACCGGAATAGAAACAGTAGAGCAATCGTATGCAACGTGATTGATTAACTTTACTTTTCCTTGTTGTGACGTTGTAGCCTTAACCTTTGTTTCGGTGGCAGATTGAAAGCCATTAACATTAGCAATTACTGGTGTAACGGCTAAAGCCAAAGCTACAGAACAAACTGTAATTTTTTCAACTTCATTGCTTTTTACCTCTATATAAAAATAAATTCATCATCATTATATCATCTTAAATGTAAACCGCTTTCTTATGTGTTTGCTTTTTTTCTAACTTTCTTTTTTAAAAGAAAGTTAAGGTTATTTTGATTTAGTAACAACTTTTATGTGCCATCATCGCTTTACAATCGACCATATGTTCGTTATAATATCATATGTATCATACAAATTCGGAGACGAAAAGAAATGGATTCAAAACAATACGCTCGTTTGATAGACAAGGAATTACAGGACTTACCTACTTATGTTTTTTACTATACCCAGCAGCCTAACCTAGCTGTTACTACTGTCTATCAATATTTGACTGAATTCAGAAGGTTTTTTGACTGGTTAAGGGAAACGCCAGCAGACATTGAACATCCTGATCAAGGTACAATCAGCAATGCAAAAAGCAACAAGGATATTGAACTTTCTACACTCGGGCACTTGCAAGCCGCTCAAATTCAAATGTTTTTAAAGGAGCTCAGTTTCAGACAAAATAAGCAGTCTACTCGTGATAGTAAAAAGACGATCAATCGAACAATTAATGCTCTTCGTTCCCTCTTCCATTACCTCACTGTTACAGCTGACTTAAATAATGGTGAGCCCTATTTTTACAGAAACGTTATGCTTAAAGTTCCTTTGGTCAAAGGATCTAAAGAATCTATCTCTTACCGGAATGCAAAATTTTCACCGATGCTTTATATGGGTGAAAAAAAGCATGAATGGCTTGACTTCATTTCCAATCAATATGAACACACCTTGAGCAGCAGAGCACGCTCTTCTTTCCTATTTAACAAAGAAAGAGATTTGGCCGTTATTGCCATGCTGCTTGGTTCAGGAATTCGTGTTTCAGAATTGGCCCGTTTAAATTTGAAAGACCTGAATTTACGAGATCGCAGTATTCTTGTTATTCGAAAAGGCAATAAAAAAGATGCACCGCTAATTGCTGATTGGGCAATGCCATACATCAAATCCTATCTGGATATTCGAGAAAAAAGATATCAACCTGCTAAAAATGAACAGGCATTATTCCTTACCAAATATGCTGGACAGGCTAAAAGAATTGCAACCAACACCGTTGAACGTTTCGTTGGCAAATATTCTGAAGCTTTTCCTGATGGCAACAGAACAACTCCTCACAAACTGCGGCACTCTCTTGGAACTGAACTATATGATGAAAGCAAAGATGTCATGGTTGTCGCTTCACAGCTTGGACATACAGGAATTTCTGCAACCGACCAATACATTCAGCAATCACAAGTCGATAAGCAAAGAAAAGAATTAAACAAAACGGATTAATGATAATAAACTCTCTTTTAACTATGCAAATAATATCTTTTGTATGTTACAATAGGGATTGAAATAAATTGTCAATTGCTCCTCTTCTAGACGGTAAATCCGCCAGAAATCTGCTTGGTTACAATTCTCATTAATTAATCGATCGTAATATTCAGTCATTTTTTATTAATAGGCTTTCTGAGATTGTACGGTATATCCGTCGGATCAGGTGCGACCTTAATAAAAAATATCCAATTATTATTTATTTATGGATTTCTTTTATCTGCTAGTTTAGCTGGTGGGAACTGCAATTCGAAAATAATTAATAGTTCAAATGATTATCTGCAATCGATTGGTTAAATTCTTCTCAAAAATAGTTTTGCCATTGCATAAGGATTCAGAGTATCAACCGCTTTGAATCCTTTTTTGATATCGCTAACAATCATTTCCACCTTGTAAACCGCTTACATTATAAGGATAATAAACTTATTAAAAATTATTTTTGGAGGAATTAAAATGACACCATGGTGGAAAAAGCAGTTGTTTATCAAGTCTACCCTAAGTCTTTTCAAGACAGCAATGGTGATGTAATTGGTGATTTAAAGGGAATTACTTCACGTTTAGATTACCTGGAGAAATTAGGAATCGATGCCATTTGGCTTTCCCCTGTTTATCAATCACCGCAAGTAGATAACGGTTATGATATCTCTGATTACGAAGCCATTGATCCACAATATGGCACAATGGCTGATATGGATGAATTGCTGGCAAAGGCTAAAGAACATCACATTAAGATCGTTATGGATTTAGTAGTTAACCATACTTCAGATCAACATAAATGGTTCATTGAAGCACGCAAGAGCAAAAATAATCCATATCGTGATTACTATATCTGGCGCGATCCCGTAGATGGACACGAGCCAAATGATTTAAAATCAGCCTTTTCTGGTTCTGCTTTGAAATTTGACGAAGCAATTGGTCAATATTACCTGCACTTCTTTGCGGATCAGCAGCCTGATCTGAATTGGCAAAATCCAGACTATTTAATTGCTGACCTTAAGCAAGCATTGAATAAATAATAAAAGGCAAGGAACATAAAATTCCTTGCCTTTTTCTTCTATTAAAAATGCAAAACTGTTGGATCAAATGAATTAGTATCCTTGATGCCAGTGTAAAGCATCAACTGTGATAATTGTTCATTAATCTGCTTTACTTTGTTTTCAACGCCTTGCGTACCATCCTTTAGCAATTCTGGCAAGATTCCGCGTCCAATCAAAACGCCATCAGCACCAATTGCCAAAGCCTTGTAAGCATCACAGCCCGCATCAGCTGCTTTCATTGCACCCTTCACTGAAAGCACGCCTTTAGCAATAAAAGGCAACTCGGTTGAAGCAGCGTATTGCTTTAAATCTTCTTCAGTAATCGGTCCAAGCGGAATGCCATCAACCACGTCATATTTGCCATTGCTGCCTGGAACGTGGTCGATATCAATTCCGACCGCCAAAGCATCATGCTCCTCAGCAAACTTGATTTCTTTTAAAATACGATCGTGATCTGCAAACGGCCTGATGATTCGAATGTTTTCTGAAATTTCTCCTGCTTCAACGATTTCACCGTATTCTTGATCGCTTTCCATCCCGATCTAGTTTAAAACATGCAGATCTTTAGCTGCTTTTGCTTTTTCTTGCATTGGCTTGCGTTTTTATCAGGCAAAACTTTGTTCAGATGAGAGACAGCCGCCAGAGTGATTGGTGAAGCGAATTCTTTTCCAAAAAATTCCGTTGTCAATTCTGGTTGAATTGAATCGATCAAACGCATTTCTACTAAAATGCTGTTCAGATATGCACGATTATGCACGTTTGCATCGTCAGCTTTACCATCAGTGACGGGAATCATGCCTTTAGGACCTGGCCATGGGCTTTTCACCTCTTCATTTTGTTTTTCGGTTAAAGACGCACCGGTTACAGCATCATTTTTCTAACTCATGAAATTCCTCTTTTCTTATATCTTTTTAGTCCGCAAAAACTGAGCAAAAATCAAAGCAACAATTAAAATAGCAAAACAAGACATAAATCCTACTTGAATGCCTTGGGCGGAAATTCCAACATGGAAGTATTGATCTGCCAAATTGACCATTGCTACAACAAAGGCCATCCCAAAACTGGCAGCTACCATTCTCGTCGTGTTGTACATGGCTACCGCATCCGGCAGCAAATTTCTCTTCGTAACAGCTAAGGCTTGCGTTTGCAGAGGAATCAGCAGCATAACAATGCCGAACTGCCGCATCCATTGCCAAAAAGCCGCAAAGACTACATTCGTATGAACTCCTACGAAAGCCTGCATCGCCGTGCCAAATAAATCAACGATTAAACCATAGGTTACCATATAGCGCACGGGATACTTATCAAACAATTTTCCAGAAATTGGAGACAGTATTCCAGTTGAAATGGCACCAGGCAAAATGACTAAACCTGTAACAAATGCACTCTGATGCATAACATCTTGAACCAGCAGCGGTATCAAAATCGTATTGCCATACATTGTCGAAACAAGCAAACAGTTGACAATCGTTGCAATCTTAAACTGCTTGTTTTTAAACACTTTAAGATTAACGAAAGGATGCTGGCTCGACCATTGACTTTTGACAAAGATTATCAAAAAAACGAATCCAATAATAAATGATCCTAAAACTCTAAAGCTAAGCAGTTTGCTTGTCCCAAAATTTGAAAAACTGTCCAGCAAAAACCACAAGCCTAGTGAACAAGTAATCAAGCCCAAATAATTAAATTGCAGCCGTTCCTTTTTGGCAACATTAGGCATAAGAAAAACAGATAAGATCAGGGTTAACAAAGTGAATGGCAAAATCAAAATAAACAGATAGTGCCAGCTCAAATTGTCTAATATTAAGCCAGCCACGGAAGGACCGATGATCGGTGAAAAATTAAAGGCAAGACCGACCAGACCCATTATTTTGCCTTGCTCGCCTTTTTTAGCATAAAGCATTGCCATCACATTTACTAACGGCATCATGATTCCTGTTCCCATCGCTTGGATCATCCGGCCAACTACTAAAAAGGCAAAGCTATTGGCAAAAGCACCAAAAATTGTCCCAATGCCAAAAAGGCAAGTGAAACTGATAAACAGCCACTTGTAGGAATATTTTTTAATCAAATAGGCACTAACAGGAATCATAATGGCATTCACTAGCAAATATCCATTGCTTACCCACTGCGCCTGACTTGAGGTAATTCCAAAATCTTTCATGAAAACCGGCAGAGCTAGGTTGGTCATTGTTGAACACATGACACCAAAGAAAGTACCAATAATCATGATAGTTAAGACAAAACTATTTTTGCGTGACATTATTTCTTCTCATATTTACTATTTTCATCATTCTTTATATTTATCTTGCCACAAAATAGAAAGAAAAGCACTAAGATAGTAGAGAATATCTTAGTGCTTATTAACCTTATTCAAAAACGATAATACGATATAGAGTGTAAAGTCATTATTAGAAAATATAGGATAAACCATATTCCTTATTAAAGGATCTAAAGTTTAAGAATGTTATTTCGGTTTTTGTAAGATTGAAAAATGTTCGGACCTAATATTGAATTGTCCTATTTGAGTGAGTTTAACAGAAACTTATTTTCTCATCGCATCGCCTTCTTGCTTAATTCCTACAGTTCTTAATTCTAATCACATCAAAATATTTATTTACTAAATACTTAAAATTGACCTATTTACATCCATAATTGTTATATTTATTTAACTTCTAACGCATCAATATACTTTTTGCATGCTATATGTAAAAAGTATTTCTTTATAAGTTTTACAAATATTTATTTACAAGGATATTATATGAAATTAGTATTAAATTTAATATTAATTTTTGCAAATTTGCATATCCTGAGGACTAATTATCATCTAAAAGGACACAAGTACTCAGTGTTTGTACTTTTTAAACATCATACGCAAAAAATACAAAAAAAGAACCTTTACGGTTCTTAATTAGTTATATGAATTGACATAAATTAACCTCTTAGGCTATAGCTTCTCTATCCTTCTCTACTGCTTTAATTAGGACACCAAGATTATATGAATTGAAAAAGATTTTCAGGAAGTTACGGCTGTTCATGAGGCTTTGACTGATGAATCCAATATTGCATTAGCTGAAAAAGAATTTAAAAATTTAGTTGATTATTGCGTTTCAATAAAAGAAATAATTACAGTACTTTTATCGCCAAATGGGAACATGAAATTTATAACAAAAATACGTGAAATTTCCACTCTTGAAACTAAAAGGCGACTGAATTTTCTTTTTAAAAATGGTTATTTAGACATTGAAAAGAAAGCTGAAATTCCTGCTACTTTTATTATCAATATTTATGCTGGTATCGTTGTTAAAACAATTATTACTTGGCTTAAATCTGACGCCGCCTCTCGCCTCATCAAGTTAGGCATATTCTTGGTGAGATTCAAATAAAGTCACCAGTGGAACTGCTTATGCTTTTAAAACGAGAACAAGACAATTAAAAAATGACTGAGTCCAAAACTCAGCCATTTTTCTTACATATTATTTCTTCTCATCCTGCAAATATTCATAAAGAAGTCCATCACGCAAACCATGATTTGAAAAGACAACTTCACTAACTTGCAAATTGCGCAAAGCCAAACTTATCGGAATCAGCCCTCCAACAATTACATCTGCCCGATTCTTGGCCAAACCAGGAATTTGCATTCTTTCTTCCCGACTCATCGCAACCAAGCGATCAAATAAATCGAAAATATACTGCGGTGGCAAATGCATCCCATGAATATCAGGAACTTCATCAATTTCATTGCTCAATTCGCGACGATGAATTTTAGCGATCGTTCGATTGCTGCCGCCTAAAGCAATAAGCGGCAAATTATGAACATTGCAAAGCCAGCGAACTGTCGACATCATTTTTCCCGCAGCATTCATTGCCTGGTAAAGGTCGGTTGCAGAAATCTTGTCTGTTAAATTGTATGTTTGCGATAGCAGAACCGCGCCAATAGGGATGCTGACTCGTTCACAACACTGACCGTTTTGCACCCAAACCAATTCTGTTGATGCACCACCAGTGTCCATCATGATGCAGTTTCTAACCGGCAAAGTATTGACCACTCCGAGATAATCAAGATAGGCTTCAGTCTCTCCAGAAATGACATTAAGTTTAATGCCAACTTCTTTTTCGACCATGTCCAAGAACTCTTTTTGATTCTTGGCCTGCCTTACTGCGGCGGTTGCCACGGCCTTAACTACAAGATGATCCAAATTTTCATATTTTTCTTTAAAACTATTCAAAGCCCTAACAGTCCGTTTCATCGGGTCTGGTTTAAGCGTCTTTTCCTTACCCATATTTTCCGAAAGACGGACGTATTCTCGATAATAACCTTTGACGGTGTAACTGCCGTAATCATCAATTTCTGAAATTTGCATCCGAACAGAATTTGAACCCAGGTCAATGACAACTAAATTAGTCATCTCTTCATCCCCTTTGTTTCATCCTTTTTGTTTATCTTGCCACAAAATGGCTGATTAGCAAACAATTTTGAAGTTTTTACTATGCATCTTTTTGATCGCCTAATGTTAATCCATTGTCTTCCTTGCGCATTACCTTGAAGGCTTCTGGCTTTCTTGCCATTTCCTTGCGCTTTTCTTTTAAAACCCGATTTTTCTCCACTGCTTCATTAATAAAGTACTCTTGTGAGTTGACAGCTTCTTTACCGCGAAGATCAATCATTGAATAGCTCTGATCATGCAAGACTCTGGCCTTGACATTGTCTTGCCACATCTTGTCATAAATTGCGATGGCTCTTGCTTTCAAATCTGGCTGCAAAATTGGGAATAAAGTCTCGACTCTTCTATTCAAATTGCGTTTCATCATATCCGCGCTTGAAAGGAAAATTTCGTCATTACCATCATTATAGAAATAGTAAATTCGACTGTGTTCAAGCAAACGGCCAACGATTGAGTGCACTTCGATATTGTCACTGATTCCTGGAAGATCAGTTCTTAAACAGCAAATGCCTCTAACAATCAAATGAATAATCACGCCAGCATGGGAAGCTTCATACAATTTGGCAATTATTTCAGGATCAGACAGCGAATTCATTTTCATATGAATCTCTGCATGTCGACCTGCCTTTGCAATTTCTATCTCACGATCGATCTTTTGGTTAATAAACTCGCGAATGTGTTCCGGTGAAATCCGCAACTGTCTAAAGTAAGGCGGACGTGAATACCCAGAAAGCATATTGAACAAATTGGTGGCATCGATGCCTAATTCACGCTGACAGGTAAACAGACCCATATCAGTGTAAAAATGCGCCGTAACATCATTATAATTACCAGTTCCCAGGTGCAAGTAACGCCGAATGCCATCCTCATCCCTGCGAATAACCAAAGTGATTTTGGTATGAGTCTTTAAGCCTTTTAGACCATAAATAACGTGGCAGCCCATCTGCTCCAAGGTTATTGCCCAGTGCACATTGTTCTGCTCATCAAAACGCGCTTTAACTTCAACCAAAACCGTGACCTGTTTACCAGCTTGTGCAGCCTCGCCTAAATATTTAATAATTGGTGAATTGCCAGACACCCGATACAAGGTCATTTTAATCGCTAAAACTTTGTCATCATGTGCTGCTTTTTTGATAAAGTTTAGAACCGCATCAAAAGAATCATATGGATGCTGCACCAAATAATCCTGCTTGCGAATGTTGGCAAAAATATCGCTGCTTAAATCCAAGGCTGGGTCAACATAGGCTTTAAATGGCTTATAGCGTAATTCATCATGGTCCTTGACAGCACCATACAGCTTTTTCAAAAAGGTCAAATCAATTGGACCTGAAATCTCATAAACTTCTTCTTTGTCAACATCTAATTTCTTAAACAAGCGGCGACGCAGTTTTTCACTCATGCCCTTTTCGATTTCCAAGCGAACAACCTTGCCATGTTCACGATCTTTCAGTTGCTTCTGTACGCTGAGCAAAAAATCGGAGGTATCTCGTTCGGCAACATCCAAATCCATATCTCTTGTGGCTCTAAAGCAAGCTGACTCCTTAACCTCATAGCCGTCAAAAAGCTTGCCAATAAATTCCTTAATAATATTTTCCAGCAAAATAAAGCTATTATCCGAATCTGGCAGTTTTACCAAACGTTTAAAAATATTTGGCACCCTTACCGTAGCATAATCATGTTCGTTTTTTTCTTCATCCTTAAGACATACCGCGATGTTCAATGAATCGTTGGCAATAAATGGAAATGGCCGGTTAGCGTCATCTGCCATGGGAGTCAATACAGGATACAATTCATCATCAAAATAGCGCCGAATAAATTCATACTGCTGCTCATTCAAATCAGCAACGTCTTTAATATAGATATTGTTTTTTTCTAGAAGTGGCAAAAGCGAGCGCAAGTAAGTCGAATAGCGTTTTTTAACGGTGAGCTGTTCCTTTTTGTTAATTGCTTTGAGTTGCTTTAAAGGCGTCATCCCTGAAGCATCAGTCGTTTTAATACCAGCAGCAATTAATTTATGTAAGGAAGCAACCCGCACCATGAAAAATTCATCTACGTTGCTTTGAGTGATAACTAAAAAATTAATCCGTTCAAGCAAGGGATTATCTTTTGACCGGGCTTCTTCAAGGACTCGATCATTAAAGTCCATCCAGCTTAATTCACGATTGGTAAAATATTCAGCCTTACGATATGGTTTTGTTTTTTCTTCTTCATTAGCTAAAAATTCTTTGCTCATCGTCTATTCATACCTTCTTGCTTTAAACTAACCTTAATGCCAAACACGTCCTGAAATAATTGAGCTCGTTTGTTAAAAGACCAGCGCTCAAGAGTTATGTCAGCATTGGTTTTAGCCCGAACTATCAGCTGCTTATCCTTTTTAAGAGAAATCACGATTTTCTTGATTTTTTGCTTATGTGAAGCATCTAGTGCCGTAGCAAGGCGCAAGATTGCCGATAGTTTGGCTACCTCCAGCTGAATCTGCGGATCAAGATGACGGTAGTGATGGCCTCCGATAAATGGTGAAGTCTGATCCTCTTTGACTGTTTGGTAGCAACAAATCTCACTGACTATTTCATTGTCCTGGTCGGAAAGACCAATAATATTATTAGCCTCAATGATCTCCGCGGACTGCTCATATCGTCTTACCTGGTTGACAAAACTGCCAATATCATCGATTTGAGCTGCAATTGCCAACAATTTACGGTCTTTTTCCGGCAACAAATGAACATGACGCAGCCGATCATAAAGATGCAGTGCAAATTTTTTAACGGCTTCAGAATGCTTTTGATCGACTAAATAGCGTTCAGCCATGTGCTGTGCGTAAGTCATGATAATATCATTGCCGTTTTCATCCTTGAGATACTGCTTTTGGTATTTTTCCTTCATCAACAATCCTGTAATCACAGACATATCCGTAATATAAAGTTCTGTAGGATTTAGTAGTTTTACGAATTTTTTAACAGAAACCAAGTTAGGCAGCGTATGTTCCGCAACTGCAGGCTCAAGATGATAACTTTGAATCAAAATATCCTGCGGCATCGTAATTGTTTTTTCATAAAAACTGTTGAAATCATCCCGGCTGATTCTCATTGCAGAATCGTTTTCATGCAAATAGTTATTGTTTAAGGCGTCAGCATGCTGAATAACCAAAGCGGCATTGGAATTAGCCTTGATTTGACGAGCAAGGTGATCAATTTTGGCACCTAAGTAATCGCTCATCACATCGATGGGATTATTCGGCGTCTCATTCGTAATTTCATTGATTTGATGAATTTCTCTTGGACCCAACGGCAAGCTCCAAGTAGAAATAAACTTATTGTTTTCAAATAAGGAAAGACTGATCATTGCGCTTCCCAAACTGAGTAAATAGGTTGGCGTTTGTTTAAGCTGCATGTCTTGCATATCCTGCAAGCTTTTAATACCGCTTAAGACCTTGTCATAGACAATTTGACTACTGCTCAGCCATTCGATTTCGAAACCGGTCCGGGCTTTGATCTGATCAGTAATAAAGCTGGCTGAAGAATCATTGATTAGTTGTTTGTTGCCATAAAATTTGAAATCATCGATTTTATATTCGGCCAATTTTTGTTTGAAACCATCAAGGGCAGTACAGATTTTGGTCATATCTTGTTCGAAAACCTGAGCTTTGCTGCTGGCTTGAATAAACGACGGTGAATCTAGTTTTTCGACAACTGAAAAATCTTTTAAATCAACAATATTTAACTGGATTTTGTATGAAGACATATAAATGATGCCAAATAAGCTTTTTTTCATTTTCCTCACCTGCTTGATAGTGCTCTTCCTACCCATATTGTACCCTCATTTGTTGCTTATGATTCTAAAAGAGAAGGGTTTTAATAAAAATATACTCATAGCTGAAATCTGTTCATTATTTTTGAATAAAACAAAAACAGGCGATCACATGATCTCCTGTCTCCATCAGATAAAATTTATTAATTCCAGCCTGGATTATATGAATGATCTCCCCAAGCACCATAACCTGCAGCACCTACTTGACCATCAGCTCAGCCTTTCTTGCCATCCAAAGTAACGGATACCCATTGATGACGAAACTGATTACGGTGTACATGTTTGCCATTCATGCCCATGTAATGCAGAACCATTTGAGTTGCATCAGTAGTACCAGCACATGAACAACAACCATTAATAAAGACACCATAAGCTTTGTTGTAGTATGGATGTTTCATCGAATAGCGATCAAGGCCTGCAAAACAAGCAACATAGTAGGCGGCGATACCTGCTCGTTTACGATCAGTATCTCCTGCTTTTCGTCCAACAACTTTCGCTATAAGTTTAGCAATTCTTCTAGCCGAAGCTGTATGGTTGCCTTGTTTTGAACGAGAGTAGTGATAGATTTGACCATCACGACCAAAAATATATTTACGTATAACTTCTAATGTTGTTAAAGAACCATCTTTTTCAAAGTGATCGTAATGGTTTTAGCCTTTTTATTTAATTTAAAAGTAGCGTCACCCTTGTTATTGATCTTGTAATGACTATCAGTATCAAACAAAGTTTCGTTACCAAACTGCATAGCGTCTTCATCAGTTGAATCTCTTTTTAATTTCCGTTTAATCTTTTGTCAACATATTTTTTAAATTTATTTTAACTTGAAACAAAATCAGTGCAATTTCACTTATTATAAGTTAGAATATAATCATAAAGTAATTATCAAAAACAAGAGAGGAGAACATCTATGAAAAAATTAGATTCAACCAAATTAAGCAAGGAACAACAAGAATTTTTTGCAACTCACTTAGCTTTCTTAGCTACTGTCAGCAAGGACGGTATGCCTCAAGTAGGTCCTAAGCAATCAATGAAGGTGAAGGATGAAACTCACCTTGAATATTTAGAGAAGACTCAACAACACGCTTTTGAAAACATTAAGAATGGTTCAAAAGTTGCCGTTGTAGTAGCTGATAAGCCAAGTCACACCAATGTTAGAATCATCGGTACAGCTGAAGTCGGAGAAAAAGATGACAACGGTTGGTACCCAGTTGTTATTTCAATTGAAGAAATTGACGAATAATTAAAATATAAGTTGACAGTTTTAATTATTTCCTGTAATCTTCTAAAAAAAGAAATAAACACTATAACAACGTATCTGATTTCTTTCATGTACGCGAATGGCGTCCTTTAAGCAATCTGCTTAGGGGCGCTTTTTTTATAGTGAACTCTAACAGAAGGGTGAATTTATGTTAAATTCTAAATTATCTTTGCAAAAAACTTTACTGATCGCATCCATGATTTTTGGCGTCATTTTTGGTGCCGGGAACTTAATCTTCCCCATTCACTTAGGGCAATTAGCTGGAAGCAACTGGCTTTCTGCGAGTAGTGGCTTCTTAGTTTCAAGTGCGCTTTTGCCATTAATGGCCTTTTTGGCAATCAGTATTACTAAAACCAGTGGCGTTTATGAGCTGGCTAAGCCAATTGGTGCCGGCTATGCCCTGCTCTTTCTGATATTAGTGCACGCCACGCTAGGGCCATTTTTCGCTACACCTAGAACGGCAACCGTGCCTTTTTCCATTGGCATTGCTCCTAATTTGCCTAAAAGCATGCACGGTATCGGACTACTGATTTATTCCGCTATCTTCTTTGCTATCGTCTTTTTCTTCTCAATAAAAGAAGGAAAAATCACAGACCTCATTGGCAAGTTCTTAAATCCCATCTTTCTTCTTCTTCTCTTTGGCATTTTCCTGCTTGCTTTTATGAAACCGTTAGGTTCTGCACAATCTGCTGCAGCAACCACCGCATATCAAGGAAATTCTTTTGCGAATGGCTTCTTGCAAGGCTACAACACGATGGATGGACTAGGTGCCATTACTTTTGGCATCACGATTATCACCTCTGTCCGCAGCCTTGGAATCAAACGTGAAAAGGACGTTTCTATTGCTGCAGCCAAAAGTGGTGCAATCGGTGTGTTGGGAATTGCAATGATTTATATCTGCTTAATTTGGTTAGGAGCAAGTAGCCTGCATCATTTTAAACTGGCAGACAATGGCGGCACCACGCTAGCACAGATTGTTCATTATTATTTAGGACCTGCTGGTAATGCCTTGCTGGCTACTTTAACGACAATCACTTGTTTAACCACAGCGATGGGATTGATTGTGGCCTTTGCTCAGGATTTTCATAAGCATTTTCCAAAAATCTCATACAAGACTTTCTTAGCAGTCAATTGTTTAATATCTTTTGGTTTTACCAATCTAGGATTAAACAACATAATCAGTTGGTCAAAACCTGTCCTGATGCTGCTTTATCCTTTGGCTATTTCATTGATTATTATGGGAATTTTATCTCCGCTTTTTAAAAATGATCCGGTAGTCTACCGAATTACAACAGTGTTGACTTTTATTCCCGCAACTTTCGACATGATCAATGCCCTGCCAGATGTTTTACGCAATACTCAGCTGGCACAAGGGATGATTTCTTTTGCTCAGAAATCCTTCCCATTCTTTAATTTAGGCTTCGGCTGGCTTTGCTTTGCAATTGGTGGTTTTATCATTGCACTCTGCATTCACTTCACTAAGCGGAAGTTCTTTTACGCAACAATTGAAGAGTAGAAAATCCCCTCCCTTAAATAGGCTTTCATAGTAAGCTTATATCATTAAGGGAGGTTTCTATGTCTATTTGGATCATTATTGGAGCAATCGCTGTTGGATTAGTTACAGGAACGATAACCAGTTTAATCGGGGCAAGCGGCGTCATCATCGTTGTCCCAGCTTTAACGCTCTTTTTCGCAGTTAATTCACATTT
>NZ_DICZ01000027.1:0-4025 GCF_002417895.1 Lactobacillus sp. UBA5813 | reverse complement strand
TGCCGGCGTGATTGGGGCAAAATTTGCTAATGATGTCAGCGAAGAAAAATTAAAAAAGATCGTCGCAGTAATCTTCATTTTGCTTGGTATTATGATGATTGCGATGAAATTTGTAAAATAATTTTGAAAAGCAAAAGCATTCTGAAAGAGCAGAATGCCTTTTTATTTATCATTTATAAATATAAGTATTAAAGCTTTTTTGATAATCATAATTAAACAAATGAAGTAGCGTCATTGCACACCAATCTGTCTCCTCATCTGCTTCAAAGAAAGTTTGATCATATTTTGAAAAGATACGTTTCAAGACTGACTGATAGAATACAGAACAAGTTTCTTTATCACTTGAAGCGACATACGCAATTTCATTCTTTTCAGTAAAGATCACATTATCAACTCGATCGTTTATATCTAAACTGTAAAAACCACTGTCCGTTGGAACGTTCTCAAGAAAAGTTTCGTAATCGGCTGTGTAAGGTGAAACTGGCCTTGAAATTTCAATATAGTGCTGATACAAAAGCTGACAGCATTTTTGATAAATCGAATCTTCACTTGAAAAATAATGAATTAGATGATCTGATTGCAATTTATCCTTTAAATCAGTTTTAGTAAATTCTGGACAAAAGCAATGACGTTTACACTCAAAACCATTGCTAGTTAAATATTTGATCAATTCTGTTTCTGAAGATTCAATCATTACCTGCAAAGGCTTACCTTCAATTTCTTTAATTTTCTCAAAAGGTGAAAAATCAGGATAAGAATTAAGTTTAATTTTTAAATAAACACAAGTATTATGGAACTCATTTTGATATGTAGAAATCGTTCCTATTTGTTCTTGATTATATAAAATCTCATAAGTTTTCGAATCAGTTTTCTTAATGGAAAATGACATCATTTATCTCCAAATTTTTCTAAAACAGCAATAGTCGTCTTCGGACGGCTATTTTTTGTTAATGATATTATTGATGTTTGGAGCAATTAAACTCTCTTTTAATTTCATATCAACTGGTCTATATGTTTCATCGATATATTCATCCCAGTATTCATTATGCTTTTTATCAATATAATTTTCTGATTCTTCTACAGGCTGACCACCTTCGCCTTGAATAGAATACCAATAGAAATACATATACCCGTCTTGAGCCTTTTCAGAAAAAAAGTTTCAACAAACATATTCTCTGCAGCCATCGTACCTACAGTATCTTCATGATGACTATTGAGAAAGTCCATCCATTCCTGAGTCTTTTCTTCTTTACCCTTTTTGATTCTAAAACGTGTTAATTCAATTCTAGTCATAACTTTTCCCCTTTATATTTTAATTAAAATGTTAGCTCCAATTTTTAAGCCCGCACTGTAAGACTCTTCTCCCCATCTACGTTCATCATAATTACCGTGTTGGCCAAGAAGTCGGGTGTAAATAAAAGGCTCTTCATTCATTGCGGTGCCTCTTTTATCATTTCTTACCATTTTTAATCTTTCGATATATGGCAGTTATGATAGCTAATAAGTTAAAGCCAATTAAGAAAGGAATGCCTAATAACATCTCACTGTGCCAAAAATCTATTATTGCGTCGGCCTTATGAACACCAAAGATCATTGTCCCGAAACTATAATATGCTGAGTACAACGTGATGAGTAATAATCCAATTAAATTGATGGCAATTAAGCTTGTTAGCCATTTTGCCTTTTCCTTCATAGAGTCACCATTTACCCCTAGCTAAATTTTTAGATTCTTTAATTTTATTTTCATATTATACAGTACCTGCTATAATGACTGCAATATTAAACAGGAATTGATTTGGAAAAGACATAGGTGAGGAAAAGATCGATAATGTATAAAAAAAGGCCATCCCTTGAGGGATGGCCTTCTTTAATTTTTATAAATGATGCGAGCAGACAACATTTAAAGTATTTTCAAGCAACTATTATTATAACAAAAGTTGCTTACTTCTTATATTTTTTCTGCATTTTGATGTTAATAAACAAGTCTAGCACAGTTACTCAAGTTTTTAAAAATTTCTATTTTTTTGAAAATTCAGAATTTATTTTTCCTCCAGCTTTTAAAAATTCCCACTTTTTTAAAAATTCAAAGTCATTAATTTTAAAAAAAGAAAATGCAACAAGATTTCATTTTTTCCGAACTAAATGAACCACTTTGTGGCCGTGTCTTATGGCGTTTTACAGTTTCTGCAAAAGGAATATCAAAATAATACGCATCAATATTTTCGCCATACAAATGCTGAGCTTTTTTGAATAATGGCGTATACCATTCAGCGTTAAGGATCCCTTCTAAAATCCTAATTTCACAATTATTATGGCCATATTCCAACAAATTTTCTAAAAGTGGTAAAGCAACAGTATCTTTTCCATCTTTAGCTCTAAGCATATCTCGACGTATCGTATCTTGTGAAATTAACAAATTATTTCTGGCTAATTTTTTGTGAATTTCACGAGCTAGCGTACTCTTTCCACTTCCAGAATTACCTCTGATTATAATTAATTTTTTCATATTGAACGCTTCTTAAGATATAAATATTCTTTTGTTAATATTGAGCCAACGTTCCATTTTTCTTTACATACTTGTCAGTCAAATTGAAAATTATCACGCCAATAACCAACCACAAAATTGCATTAAACATTGAACCTACCAAAAATTTTATCAAATCATTTATCTCTCGTTTTCTCGTCATCCCTAAGCATATAGTGAGAGAAAAATATGCTTAAAATGACAAAAGCAGCCACATAGCCAATAAGATAATCTTTCAATGTCGGCGGCCAGACAATATGATTAATATAATGCAATTGTATAAATTGTTGAATAATTGACAAAAGCACATCAAAAAGCGGCCAGAGTAAAGCAACAAAAAGTGATGCCAAGATACATAATCCTATAATCTTGATTTTTGCTTTCATCATGTCTTCCTTTCCCATAAGATGCTCTAAAATTTCAAGCTTTTTATCAGTATATCAAAGGAATCGGCGACGATTCAATGTATGGTTACAACGAAGGCGATCATACCGATGAATTCAGTGGCAACTTCAGTTTGAGAGCTAGATTAGCCGAATAAATATTTTACATAAACAAACATAAAAGTCTTACTGCTGAAAATTGCAGTAAGACTTTTTTATTAGGTATTACTAATCCACAAACTCCTTTAAATCAATGACCTGATCGTATTTTTCTAATTCTTCAGGTTCATAATGGTGAATCACTTCAACAAAAGTGAGATCTGAATTCAGTAAGTAATGATGAATATCATCTGAGGTTTTCTTATCCAATGAAGCATTGATTTCATCCAGCAACAGAATCGATCGTTTAGCTAAAATTGCTCTTGCCAATTCAATTCTCGCAAGCTGACCGCCAGATAATTGATCTGCGTTGTCACCTAATGAATAAGCGAAGCCTTTTTCTTCAACTAATTCGCTCAAATCGAGGCTTGCGCAGACTTTTCTAACCTCTTCTTCTGAAATTTTTGCTCCCAAGGTTAGGTTGAACCATAAACTATCAGCAAAAATCACTGGAGCTTGGCTAGCGTAAGCAAAGATCTTATAAAAACTGCCTGCTTTTTGACTGACTCCATCAAGCATAATTTCTTTGGCATGGCCGTATTTGCCATACATTAAGAACTGCAATAAAGTTGACTTACCAACGCCAGAAGGCCCAATAATCGCTGTTTTAGTACCTTTTTGAATTTCAAAACTGATACCGTGTGCTAATTTTTGTTTTTTTCTGAACAAATCAAGGTCTTTCACACTCAACTTATTAGCAAAAATACTATTTTCTTGATCTTGCTTTTCAGACAATGATAAGTATTTCTTCGTCTTTTCAACGATTTTTTTAGTCGTTGCCAGTTTGTTACGATCCGCCAAAATAATTAAAATTGGATTTACAAAGGAATTGGCTAATTGAACGATGGCAAACAATGCACCCAAAGTAGTCATTCCTTTAACAGCCATATATATGCCAACTAAAAATGGTACCAAGAAAGTAACAACATTACCTAATAACCAATGTCATTAAGTTAAGA
>NZ_DICZ01000041.1:0-3422 GCF_002417895.1 Lactobacillus sp. UBA5813 | reverse complement strand
AACAGGAAAAATTATAGAGCCACAAATGTTTTGACACTCCGTATTTTTGGGTAGACAATGTATCTAGGTATACGGTAAAGATTATTGTTTTATCAAGAAGGAAGCTAATCAAAATGCCAAAAACAGATACAATATTTTCAGCAAAGTCACTTCGATATTTTTTACAATTAATTGATACAATGAACTATACCCAAGCTGCACAAATACTTGGTATTACACAGCCAGCATTGACTCAACAAATTAAAAAGTTAGAGCATGCAATTGGTGCGCCTTTATTTGGACAAATGGGGAAGAAGCTTTACCTTACTGAAGCTGGTAAGGAAATGCAGTCAGCCGCAGTTGAATTACTAGATACAATAAATTCTGTAGTCGATGATATTCAAGAATTTACTCAAGCTGATAAAGGCAGTATTTCAGTGGGTGTCTTAGATACAATTGATACTGAAATTTTCAGACAATTTGTTGTTGAATTTAATAAAAATTATCCAAGAATCCAATTGAATATTCTTACTTATAATCGTCAAGAATTATGGCGCAGACTGGATAACAACACGATCGATTTGGCGATCATGTACTTGCCGGATAATACTAAGCGGGACGAAATCAATTTGCAGCATCAATATGATCATATGGAATTGTTCAAAGATCGTTTAATGATTTTGACGCATAAAGATACAGTCGAAGCTAAGCAAGCATATCCAATTTCTAGATTTACTAGAAGAAAATGGGTTTCTTACCCTGAAGGTTCTTACTTAACGCAATTAATGAAAGACTATTTCGGCAATAGGAACAAGCCGATTGTTTCTTTGACTTTTTCAAAGGCAAAGTACTTGATTGAAACCGCACAAACTACCGAGTATGATACTTACATTAGCAAATCATATTATTTAGCACATAAGAAAGATATTAATCTTACTCCGGTTTATGTGAAAGATGATAAGGATTTTGAGATTGCGATGGTATATCGCAAAGGAAAGGTAGAAATTCCAAGAATAAAAAACTTGTTAGAAGAATGGAAGAAATTCTTGGATAAAAAGGATTATTCTAGTAGACTAGAGTAGACGCTAGAAAAAAGAGAGGAATTTTTAATGGAAAAAGAATTAGTTTTTGGTCACCAAAATCCAGATACTGATGCAATTGGCACTGCAATTGCATTTTCATATTTACAAAATAAATTGGGTTACAATACTGAAGCTGTTGCTTTAGGTGAGCCTAATGATGAAACTGCTTATGCTTTAAAGAAATTTGGTTTTAAAGCACCACGTGTTATTACTAAGGCTGCAGATGAAGTTAAAGCAGTTATGCTTGTTGACCACAACGAGCCTCAACAAAGTGTTTCTGACATTGATAAAGTTAAGGTTACTCATGTTGTTGATCACCACAGAATTATGAACTTCAACACGGCTGATCCTTTATACTACCGTGCAGAACCAATGGGTTGTACTTCAACTATTGTTTGGAAGATGTTCAATGAAAAGGGTATTGAAATTCCTGAAAAATTAGCGGGATTGATGCTTTCAGCAATTATTTCAGATACTTTGCTTTTGAAGTCACCAACTACAACCGATTATGACAAGAAGGCAGTTGAAGCCTTGGCTAAAATCGCTGGCGTGGATTATCAAGAATATGGTTTGGCCATGCTTAAAGCTGGTACTAATATTTCTGATAAATCAGAAGAGGAATTGATTGATTTAGATGCTAAGAGTTTCAGCTTAAATGGCAAGAACGTTCGTATTGCTCAAATTAATGTTGTTGATTTGCCAGAAGCTTTGGAACGTAAAGAAGCATTTTTAAAAGCTATGAGTGCATCAGCTAGCGATAACAATTATGATATGTTCATGCTTTTGATTACTAACATTCTTGATTCAGATTCAGAAGCTTTGGTTGTAGGTTCTGATGAAACTAAGGCTTTGTTTGAAAAAGCATTTGGTAAGAAGTTAAGTGATTCAGAGGTTAAATTACCAGGCGTTGTTTCTCGTAAGAAGCAAGTTGTACCACCATTAACAAAAGCTTTTGAAGGCTAATTTCATTATTAAAGAGAAAATAAAAATGGCCGAGTTGAAAAACTTGACCATTTTTTGTTAAAAGCAAAGGAAAAAGAAAATGACATATCCTCAACTTGATTTAAAGAATTACAAAGGGCCAAAAGCTACAATAGATACCAAGCATGGTCAAATTACAGTTCAATTATTCGATAAATTAGCACCAATGACTGTTGAAAATTTCACTCGTTTAGCTAAAAAGGGCTATTATGATGGAACTACTTTTCATCGAGTAATTAGTGACTTTATGATTCAGGGTGGTGATCCAGAAGGAAATGGTACAGGCGGTGAAAGCATCTGGGGTCATCCGTTCGAAGATGAGTTTACTGATCAACTATTCAATTTACGCGGAGCACTTTCAATGGCTAATTCAGGTCCAAATACAAACGGAAGTCAATTCTTTATTGTTCAAAATAAAAACATGCCTAAGCGGTATATTCGCGAAATGGAACCAGCTGGCTATCCTAAAGAAATAATTCATGCTTATAAACAGGGTGGTACCCCTTGGCTAGATGGAAGACATACTGTTTTTGGTCAAGTAATTGATGGGATGGATGTTGTTGATAAAATTGCCAAAGTGAAAAAAGATAAAGCTGACAAACCACTTGAAGCAGTGGTAATTAATAGTATTAATATTAATGAATAAAAAAAAGCACGCTCATGAATTGAAACGAGTTAAAAATTTCAATTCAGAAGCGTGTATTTTTATTAGTTGTTACTACTGTTGATTTCCTTTAGTAAACCAATGAAAGATTTGCTGACATGTTCAGCCTGATTCTTTGGCAACTTACGCAATTCATTAGTGACTTTTTGGATAAAAGCAGGAGTGTTATCTTGGTTTTCATCCGCCTTTACCTTTTTAAAACGATAAGCATTATTAATAATATCAGGTGTAGTAGTGTTCAATGCACATGCAATAGAATCTAACTTTTGAATACTGATATTTTGATTTCTTGTTCTTTCCAAACGAGAAATAAAGTTGACAGAGAGACAACTTAACTCGGCTAAATCTTCTTGAGTCAATTTTTGATCGCGTCTACGACGTGAAATTTCATTCCCTAGATTAATACTCATGAAGCACTCGACCCTTTCAATTACTTATAAAACTATAGCTATTAGCTATAGACTATAAAAAAAGTAATAAAATGAAATAGATTATTTTAATATTATTAAATTACACTATATTAACAATATTAACAATAAATACTTGAAAAATTCTTATAAAAACATCATCTCATTAAATTATGATAAAACAATAATTTGAATAAAATATGAATTCTTTAAGAATTTCAGTAAATAAATTGATAAATCCCCAAAATATTATACAAAAAACAAGAAATTTGTATAATATTTACTACAAGTAACATAGAAACATAATAT